>DASQRI010000633.1:0-3697 GCA_035642975.1 Mycobacterium sp. | reverse complement strand
CGTTGGAAGTCGACCATGGTGAGACCTGCGAAAATGACGAGCCCGAGGATCGAGTAGATGAGCGCACCGCCGGGAACTTTCACGAAGATCAACACGACGCCGAATCCGATGAGCGCGAGCAGCGCCCAGAAGCCGATGCGGGCGATGCCGGACAGGTCGGTACGGGTGGCGTAACCGAAAGCGCCGCAGCCGGCGATGAACAGGGCCGTCGCGCCGCCTGCCTCCCACAGCGCCTGGGGGTCCGCGTTGGCGTAGTAGGCCAGCGTCGGTGACGTTCCCAGTCCCATCAGCAGCCCCACACCGAACAGCAGTGCCATGGCTAAACCAGCGGAGCTGCGGATGGCGAACCGCATGCCGATCAGGCAGCCGAACGCCAGAAGGTAGAACACCAACGCCAGGCCATTGCCGAGGTTGCGGCCCAGATAGGCACCGAGGGCGAATAGGCCGGCGGTAACGGCGACGGTCCACATGACCTGACCGAACAGGGTGCGGGTCCGATTTTGCACTCCGACTGCGCCGTAGTCGGCTGAGGTCATGGCATATCCGTCCTAGGTCGGGGTTTTTGCATGCCTAAGTGTGTCGCCATCACGGGCCCCCGTCGATGGTCCAGGTGACAACGTCGCCACCTGATCGGTGTCTTCGGCCATCACACAGCGTGATACACCCGGTGGCCTTGAGCTACGTCAAGCGGGCAGGGGCTGCAGCATCCGATGGGGGTGCATGAGCGCGGCGGTCACCGGATCGGCATCCGGCGGGGCCTGCTCCAGTCCGGGTCCTGGACTGAGGATGACGTCATGAACGTCGACCAACTGATTGCAGCCCGTGCAGCGCCCGAAGGGGTCGAGCATGGCGTCGTCGGCCGCGTGGGTGAGGAGGCTCCGCGGGCCTTCGGGTGCGTAATGTTGCTCACCCCACATGTTGAGCACGCCGACGACGGGCCAGAGCGACAGGCCCTTCGCTGTCAGTCGATAGCCGGCTGAGTCATCGTCAGCCCGCTCCAGTACGTCGGCGGCCACCAGCGACTTGAGTCGATTGATCAGGACCGCGCGTGGCAGGCCCAGGTGTGCCGCAAAATCCCCGAACCGGTGAACCCCGAGAAACGCATCACGGATGATGAGAAGGGTCCACCGCTCGCCGACGATCTCCAATGTCTTGGACAACGAACAGGTCTGACCGCAGTAGTCACGCCGAGGAGCCATGGCTTCAGTGTAGCCTGAGTGGTTCATTGAATGAACTTTCCCGGGTTGCTGAACCCCCACCGCCCAAGCGGAAAACGAGGCGCCGTTGCAGTTCATTGAATGGACTGCTACTGTCGTCATGGTCAGCAGTTCATTCAATGAACTAGCTGATTGACGGTCGACCGGCCTTGTGCGTGCCGCGTTGCGCGACACACCCGTTGGGCTCGGACCACCGATTCACCACCTAACGCGCCAATCGCAGGAGGAAATGCCATGACAGAGACCGAGCAGCGTCACAAGGCGCTGGTGCTCGAGGCGTTCGACACGTTGTTCAACAAGCGGGATTACGCCGCCGCGCAACGCTTCTGGTCACCTGACTACATTCAGCACAGCGCCCACATCCCACCCGGACGCGAGGGTCTTTTCGAGCTTGTCAAAGCCGCACCGCCCGATTTCCACTACGAGAACGCGCTGATCACCGCCAACAGCGACTACGTGATACTGCACGGTCGATTCCGCAATATCGGGCAACCCGCCGACTGGATAGTGGCAGACATCGTCAGGATCGAGGACGGCCTGCTGGCCGAACACTGGGATGTCATCCAGGACGAGGCCACCGCCGAGGAGTCCCAAAGCGGGCTGCCCATGTTCGGCGACGCCTTCCCCACGCCCGGGCAGCGATAACGAAACCGTTGCAGGCCGCCTCATCAGCGTGTTTGGCGCCCCCGCTGCTGCCGGGGACGACTGCCGTCTTCTCCGCTCAAAAGGCCCGGCCTGTTTCAGTCGAGTAGCCGACTACGCTAGGCCGGTAGGGCGATCGCCGGCCAACCTTATGTGCATGGCCTTCGCGTCCACCGATACGACGCCGCCCCGATTGGAGTCGGGGGACGGGGGCGTTTCTGTTGAGGCACCGGTTGACCGTCTGCGTTATGCCACCTTCCGGCGCTGGGTTTGGGGCGCCGTGTTGGTCAGCGTGTCCGGTGGCGCAGTGGTTTTCGTCTTCATGTTCTTCGCAGCGCCTATTGTGCTGAGTCCGGCCGCGAGGGATCGGCTCCTGTTGCGGGCTGGGACGGCGCTGGCCGTGTTTGCTCTCGTTGTGGTGCCAGTGCTGATTCGCGTCCGCAGAAGCCGTTATGCGAAGAGCACCGTCTGGCTTCGGCAACGCCGAAAGCCGACGGACTGGGAACGACGGATGACCCTCGGTGCACCCGTTGAAGCAGTTCGCGTTTCGGCCCTGACATGGGGTATCGGTGCTATTTTCTTCGCGATGTTGGGAGCGACCGAATCGGTTTCGGCCGCGGCGTACATCTTCAGTGCAGTGATCCTGGGCGGCATCACCACGACCGCGGTTTGGTATCTGATCGCCGAGCGGATCATGCGGCCGGTGTCGGCGCGCGCGCTAGACGGTGGACCGGCCGGTCAGCGCTCCGGGCCGAGTATTCAGCTCAGGTTGGCGATGGCGTGGACGCTGGCGACGGGGGTGCCGCTCCTCGGCGTCGCAACGCTGGCGGTGGGTTACCTCGCGGACGTGGGATTCGAGCCGCATCGAACGTTGGCCGCGATCCTGGGCCTCGTCGTGCTAGCCCTCGTGGTCGGGTTGTTCACGCTTCTTGTCGCTACGCGGTCTGTCGCCGAACGAGTGGGGGAACTGCGCCGCGCGCTCGCCCGGGTCCGGGCCGGCGATTTCGCGGCGCGCGTCGTCGTCGACGACGCTAGCGAAATCGGGCGCTTGCAAGTCGGTTTCAACGCAATGACGGCGGGTTTGGCTGAGCGTGAACGCATTCGAGACGTGTTTGGGATCTACGTCGACCGCGATGTTGCCGAGCACATCCTGCAGGGCGCCGCTCTGCAGGGTGACGAAGTGGAGGTGACCTTGATGTTTGTCGACGTCCGCAGTTTCACTACTTTCGCGGAACGGCGCAGTCCGATCGAGGTCGTGGCGGCGCTTAACCGGCTCTTTGAACGGATTGTTCCACCGGTTCATCGGCACGGCGGACACGTCGACAAGTACGCAGGCGACGGGCTTTTGGCGGTCTTCGGAGCGCCGCGGCGCTGTGTCGACCACGCTGATCGCGCATTGAGAGCCGCGTTGGAGATCTCGGACGCGGTGCGCGACGAGTTCGGCACGACGCTGTCAGTGGGGGTCGGGTTGAACTCCGGACCGGTGGTGGCTGGGAATGTTGGCGGTGCAGGAAGACTGGAGTTCTCGGTGATCGGCGACGCCGTTAACATCGCGGCGCGGGTCGAATCGGCTACCCGTCAGACGGGTGATTTGGTTCTGCTGACGGGTCAGACGCTGGCCTTGCTTGGCGCAGATCACGGCGAGTTCGTCGCGCGGCCAGGGCTCAGTCTCAAGGGGAAGACCGCAGCTGTGGAGATTTATGCGCCGGCGGTGGCGTCGGACCGGTGAGACTATCGGCGCTGCACCGCAATCACGGACTGATTGTCCATGAAAAGGCGCCGTACTGAACGCCGGTATCGACGGCTACAGCGTGCTTGCCGCCGAGGTCGGCCGGTAC
>DASQRI010000632.1:0-8951 GCA_035642975.1 Mycobacterium sp. | reverse complement strand
CCAGCGTCAGTCCCTGGCAGCGACGTCGAAATTCCCGGACATAGCCGGCATCGAATTCAGACTGCCGTCCCAATTGATGGACAAACAGCACCGGAATTTATGGACCTAATCACTCAGTCGGCGCGCGGTGGACGCTTGTCGTTGGGATCGCTCGGATCGGGGTCACCGAACCAACGGGACGGCGCGCGCTCGCCGTATTCGTCGTGCCAATCCCACCACTCATACGGCGGGCTCTGCGGGTAACCGTCGGGCGAGTCCTCCCAGGTTTCCTGACGGCCGAGTGCCGTCATGTCCAGCAAGCTCCAGGTGTTCCCCAGCACCTCGTCGCCGCGGTTGTTGATGAAATAGGTGCGAAACACTTGATCACCGTCGTGGATGAACACGTTGGTGCCGTGCCAATCGTCCACGCCGAAGTCGGCGTCGAAGGTGTCGGTGATCGTGTACCACGGCATCTGCCAGCCCATCCGCGCCTTCAGGCGCTCGATGCCCGACTGCGGCGCACGCGAGGCGAACACCAGCGTGGTGTCGCGGGCGTTGACGTGGGCGAGATTGCCGATGTGGTCGGCGATCATCGAGCAGCCGCGGCAGCCGTGATCGGGCCAGCCGTCGATGTCGGGCCCGACAAAGGCGCGATAGACGAGTAGCTGACGCCGACCCTGGAACAGACCCAGCAGGCTGACCTTGCCGTCGGGCCCGTCGAACTCGTAGTCCTTATCCACCAGTAGCCATGGCATCCGTCGACGCTGCGCCGCCAGCGCGTCGTGGGCGCGCATCACCTCCTTCTCCTGCACGAGCAACTGCTCGCGGGCGTCCGCCCACTCCTGTGCTGACACGACGGGGGGTGTGTTCATGGTTACTCCTTTCGGTTTCAGGTGCTCAGTGCCGACAGCCCTGCGGATGTGAGTAGGTATGCGTTGTGATCCCGGTGTTGGGCGCGGGCGATTTCCAGTACCGACCGCGCGACGTCCTCGGCCGTGAGCGCGGGCCCACTGGCCCGCACGAAGGTGTCGACGTCGACACCTTGCCGACCGGCATAGGCCGCCACCGCTCTGGCACCCAGCTCGGTCGCCGGCGTCAACCGCGGCAGTACCGAGACGAAGCTGATCCCCAGGGCTTCTCCCTCCGACTCGATCGCCGCGTAGTCGGCGATGAACTTGACGGCAGCTTTCGCGCCCGCATAGCCGCCGCTGAGCGGCGACCCGTTGACCGCCGCACCACTGGACATTGCGATCACCGAGCTGCCCGGGTCCAACGGCAGCCGCAACGCGTGGCGGATCCAGTGGAACGCCTGCGCGACGTCCATGTGCCAGTTCTGGCTGAAGCTGTCCCAGGTCTGTTGGTGCAACGGGCGCATCGTCGGGCTCGCCCCGGCGCACAACACCAGGGTGTGCGGTCGGTGCTCGTCGATGATCCGCTCGGCGACCGTCGGATCGGCAGCGTCGGCGGCTACCGGGGTGAACGTGTCGCCGAGCTCGTCGCGCAGCTGATCGAGGCTCGCTCTGCTGCGGGCAACGCCGACGACGTGGACGCCGGCGCCGGACAGCGCTACGGCGATGGCGCGGCCGAATCCGCGGCTGGCACCGGTGACGATCGCCGTCGTGCCGGCCAGGGCCTCGGGCTGGGTGGTGAGGGGTTGGTTTTCGCTCATAGTTGGTTCGATACGTGGCAACGCCGAAATTCATCGCCGAGCGACCGATGAATTTTCGCGGCCACGAGTCTCTACTGATATGGGGAGTCCGTCAGGTCACCCGCGATAGGAGACAAATCGTGCCGGCCCAGGACGACTTCATCGAGCAGGCAGCACCCTTCCGTGCCGAGCTGATCGCGCATTGCTACCGCATGCTCGGTTCGGTGCACGACGCCGAGGATCTGGTCCAAGAGACCTATCTGCGCGGCTGGCGCGGTTACCAGTCGTTCGAAGAACGTGCAGCGCTACGGACCTGGCTATACCGCATCGCGACCACCGCGTGCCTGCGTGCGCTGGAAAACCGGGCCCGCCGGGTATTGCCCGCGGGGCTCGGCGACGGTTCGGTCGACCCGGACACCGACATCGACGCAACAGGTGGCAGCTATCACTGGCTCGAGCCGCTACCAGATTCGTTGACGCCTGAGACGGCCGTCACCGCACGACAGAGCGTGCGGCTCGCGGTTGCCACGGCACTGCAGGAGCTGCCGGCCCGGCAACGCGCGGTGTTGATCCTGCGTGACGTCGTGCAGTTCAGCGCCGCGGAGGTGGCCGAACTGCTCGAAACGACGCCGGCCGCGGTCAACAGTGCGCTACAGCGGGCTCGCGCTCACCTCGCCGACGTTGCGCCCGACGAAGACGACGCGTCCGAGCCCGACGACGCCGATCGACGCGAACTGCTCGACCGCTACTGCGCGGCTTTCGAAAACGCAGACCTCGCAGCGCTGACCGAGCTACTACAAACCGATGTCAGGCTCGAAATGCCGCCGCTGCCAATCTGGTTCACCGGGCGCGACGCCGTGACCCGATTCCTGGCCCGGCGCGCATTCGCCCCCGCCGGCGAGGTGGTGTTCATTCCCACTGCCGCCAACGGCCAGCCCGCCGTCGCCGAATACCGGCGAACCGCAGACGGTGTCATGCGGGCACATTCGATACACGTCATCACCACGGGCGGTACAGCAATCGCGGCACTCACCGTTTTTCTGGATCCGACACTGTTTTCCGTGTTTGGTTTCCCACCAACCCGGTGATCCGAGTCCCCAGACCGCTGCCGGCCCCGTCGCCACTTAGCCGCCACCAAGCCTTCGTGTGGACACTTGGTTAAGACGTCGCAAGGATGAACGCGGTAAGCATGGGTGAAGGGTGAGTAATGAGGGTTCCGGGCGTAACCGCCGTTGTCGGCGGCATAGCCGGTGGAGCAGTACAGATGTTGCAGTCCGGGGTGCAGGGTGTGGCGAGCACCGCCGACACGATGCAGTCGCTGGCCGGCCCGGTGGTGGAATCGGTCAGCCAATCGACCGGCCGATTCCTCGGTATTGGCGGCAATTCGGCCAAGGGCGCATCTGACCGCGCAACGGCGACGGTGCGCTGGCAAAGCGGGCGGCGGATACATCTCGACCTGGATCCGTTGCTGCCGTTCCCGCGCTGGCACGAGCATGCGGCGGCGGTCGAAGAACCGGTTCGCCGGATCGCCGGCGTGGCCAACGCCCACGTCGAGGGCTCACTGGGCCGACTGGTGGTCGAACTCGATGACCTCGCCGACAAGGCCGACGAAGACCGTGTCCTGGACGAGGTGCGCGACGTGGTGTCCGCCGTCGCCGAGGACCTGGCCGCCGCAGGACCTGAGCCCGAGATCCGCACCGCGCCATTCGCCGACCCGGGTAACCCGCTGGCGATCCTGGTGCCGCTGACCGCGGCGGCCTTCGACGTGGTCGCGATCGGCGCCGCGGTCACCGGCTGGGTCGTCAGGCTGCCCGCGGCCCCGCGTACCACCAGAGCGGCCGCGGCCCTGCTCAACAACCAGCCGCGGATGGTGTCGGTACTCGAATCGCGGCTGGGCCGAGTCGGCACCGACCTCGTGCTGAGCGCCTCGACGGCGGCGGCCAACGGGTTGACCCAGGCGGTCGGCACTCCGCTGTTGAACCTGACGCAGCGAGTCCTGCAGATCTCCGAAGCCGACGCGCACCGGCGCCGCTGGCGCGACCGCGAGCCGCAACTGGCCTCACCCAGCCGGCCGCAGGCCCCGGTGGTGCCCATCATCTCGTCGGCCGGCGCCAGCGCGCAGGCGCCACGGCACAACTGGGCCGCCGCAGCCGCGGGCGAGGCATCCCACGTCGTCGTCGACGGAGCCATCGACGCCGCCATCGACACCGCGAAGGGATCGATGGCCGGGCCGATCGAGGACTATATCGACCAGGCCGCGAACGGGTCGCTGATCGCGGCCGCGAGCGCACTGGTCGCCGGAGGCGGCCCCGAGGACGCCGCCGGCGCGGTGCTGGCGGGTATCCCGAAAGCCGCGCACATGGGCCGGCAATCCTTCGCCGCGGTGCTCGGCCGCGGGCTCGCAGACGACGGGCAGCTGATCCTGGATCCTGGCGCCCTGCGTCGGCTGGACCGGGTGAAGGTGATCGTCATCGACGGGGCGGCGCTGCGCGGCGATCACCGCGCCGTCCTGCAATCCCGCGGCGATGTCCCGGGTTGGGATGACGATCGGGTGTATGAGGTCGCCGACGCATTGCTGCACGGTGAGGAGGCCCCGGAACCCGACCCCGACGAGCTGCCTGCCACCGGCGCGCGGCTGCACTGGGTTCGCTCGCAGGGCCCATCGGCCACCCCCGCCCAGGGCCTCGAGCACGCCGACCTCGTGGTCGACGGCGAACTGGTCGGCCACGTCGAAGTCGGCTGGGAGGTCGACCCCTTCGCCGTCCCGCTGCTGCAAATCGCGAACCGGACCGGCGCCCGGGTGGTCTTGCGACACGTGGCCGGCACCCAGGATCTGGCCGCCAGCGTCGCGGCCAGCCATCCGTCCGGCACCCCGCTGCTCAAGCTGGTCCGTGACCTGCGGGCCGATCGTGGACCGGTGCTGCTGATCACTGCCTTGCACCGCGACTTCGCGTCGACCGACACGCTGGCGGCGCTGGCCATCGCCGACGTCGGCGTGGCCCTCGACGATCCCCGCGCGGCCACGCCGTGGAGCGCCGACATCATTACCGGCACCGACCTGGCCGCCGCAGTGCGGATTCTCTCGGCGCTGCCGGTAGCGCGGCAGGCGAGTGAATCGTCGGTGAACCTCGCCAAGGGCGGCACCACGCTGGCCGGCCTGCTGCTGGTCACCGGCGATACCCGCACGTCGACCAACCCGCTTGCCCTGCGGCGCTGGCTCAACCCGGTGAACTTCGCCGCCGCCAGTGCCATGGTGTCGGGCGCCTTCGCGGCCAGCAAGGTGATACGTCAGCCCGACCCCACCCCGCAACCGCTGACGGCCTGGCACGCGCTGGACCCCGAGATCGTCTACTCGCGGCTGGCTGGCCGCACCCGGCCGTTGACCGTCGAGCCGGGAACCCCGGCGTGGCGACGCGTTCTCGGGGACCTGTCCTACAGCCCGCTGGTGTCGCCGCTGCGTGGCCCGGCCCGTCAGGTGGGTCGGCTGCTGGACGCGACCCGTTACGAGCTCCGTGATCCGCTGACCCCGATCCTGGCGGTGGGAGCCGCGGCGTCGGCGATCATGGGCAGCAATGTCGACGCGCTGCTGGTCGCGGGCGTGATGGGCGTCAACGCGCTGACCGGCGGGGCGCAGCGGCTGCGGGCCGACGCCGCCGCCGCGGTCCTATTCGCCGAGCAAGATGCGCTGGCGCGCCGCGTCGTCGTCCCGACCGTGGCGACGTCGCGACGGCGGTTGGAGGCCGCCCGAACCACCGAACGCACGGCCGTGGTGGCGGCGAGCTCGCTGCGTCCTGGCGACGTCATCGACCTGGTCGCTCCGGACGTGGTGCCCGCCGACGCGCGCCTGCTGGTGGCCGAAGACCTTGAAGTCGACGAATCCTCACTGACCGGTGAGTCGTTGCCGGTTGACAAGCAGGTGGAGCCGGTGGGCGCCACCGACACCGACCGGGCCAGCATGCTGTTCGAGGGCAGCACGATCGTGGCTGGGCACGCCCGGGCCATCGTCGTCGCCACCGGGGTGGGCACCGCTGCGCACCGCGCGATCTCGGCGGTCATCGATGTCGAGTCGGCGGCCGGAGTGCAGGCGCGGCTGCGGGAGCTGACCGGCAAGGTCCTTCCGCTGACGCTCGCCGGTGGTGCCGCGGTGACGGGTCTGGCGATGCTTCGCCGCGCATCGTTGCGTCAGGCCGTCGCCGACGGCGTCGCGATCGCGGTGGCCGCGGTACCGGAGGGCCTGCCGTTGGTGGCGACCCTCTCCCAGCTCGCCGCCGCCCAGCGACTGTCGGCGCGCGGCGTGCTGGTTCGCGCGCCCCGCACCATCGAAGCGTTGGGCCGAGTCGACACCGTGTGCTTCGACAAGACCGGCACGCTGACCGAGAACCGCCTGCGTGTCGTGCGTTCGGTGCCGGCCGCAACCCCGGCGCGTGGTCCGTTCCCGGACACCACCGACCCGCAGGGCGCCCAGGTCTTGCGGGCCGCCGGCTGGGCGTCCACCCAGCCAGAAGAAGGTCGAGGCCACGCCCACGCCACCGACGAGGCGATCCTCAAGGCGGCGGATTCACTTGACGTCCAAGGTGATTCAGAGTGGACGGTGCTCGCGGAGGTCCCGTTCGAGTCCAGTCGCGGCTTCGCCGCCGCGATCGGCACGCTGAGCACCGACCCGTCCAAGCCGTTGCTGATGCTCAAGGGCGCCCCGGAAGTCGTGCTGCCGCGCTGCCGGTTCGCCGACCCGGAGGCCGACCTGGACCATGCGGAGTCATTGGTGCACGCCCTTGCCGAGCAGGGCTTGCGGGTGCTGGCCGTCGCGCAGCGCAGCTGGGTACACGAGACCGAAGACGATGACGACACCGACGCCGACGCCGTCGACGCCGCGGCGCACGACCTGACGTTGCTCGGCTATGTCGGCTTGGCGGATACCGCACGGCCATCGGCGCGCCCGTTGATCGAAGCACTGGTGGACGCCGAACGAAAGGTCGTGCTGATCACCGGCGATCACCCGGTGACCGCCCGGGCGATCGCCCATCAGCTGGGTCTGCCCACGGATGCGCGGGTGGTCACCGGCGCCGATATCGCCGGGCTCGACGAGGATGCCAGCGCGAAGCTCGCCGCCGACGTGCAGGTCTTTGCCAGAGTCAGCCCGGAACAGAAAGTGCAGATCGTCGCGGCGCTGCAGCGCGGTGGCCGAGTGACGGCGATGGTCGGCGACGGCGCCAACGACGCCGCCGCGATCCGGATGGCCGACGTAGGCATCGGGGTGAGCGGCCGCGGTTCCTCGGCCGCCCGCGGTGCCGCCGACATCGTGTTGACCGAGGACGACCTTGGCGTGTTGCTTGACGCCTTGGTCGAGGGTCGCAGCATGTGGGCCGGTGTGCGCGACGCGGTGACGATCCTGGTCGGCGGCAACGTCGGCGAAGTCCTGTTCACCATCATCGGGACCGCCTTGGGCAGCAGCGGACGGGCGCCGGTAGGTACTCGCCAGCTGCTGCTGGTGAACCTGCTCACCGACATGTTCCCGGCGCTCGCGGTAGCGGTCACCCCGCAGTTCGACGAACCCGAAGCCGACGAATACGACACCGAGGAGGAGGCCGACGAAGCGCGGCGTGCCTACCAGCTATCGGTGCTGACCGCGCCCACACCGTCGCTGGACGCTCCGCTGATGCGCCAGATCATCACCCGCGGTGGCGTCACAGCCGCCGGCGCAACCGCGGCGTGGGCTATCGGACGGTGGACGCCGGGGACCGAAAGGCGCACCTCGACAATGGGACTGACCGCGCTGGTGACAACGCAGCTGGCGCAGACGCTGCTGACCCGCCGGCACAGCCCGCTCGTCGTGGCCACCGCACTGGGCAGCTCCGCGGTTCTGGTCGGCATCGTCCAGACTCCCGGCGTCAGTCACTTCTTCGGCTGCACGCCGCTGGGGCCGGTCGCGTGGACCGGGGTGGTCGGTGCCACCGCAGCGGCCACCGGGCTATCGGTGCTCGCGCCCAACTGGTTGGCCAAAACCGCCGGAATCGTAGCGCCTGAGCCGGGGTGAAATTCCGGCACGAGTGGCGTGCCACTCGAGTTGCGTCACTTATTGCTCAGGGCCGCAACGTTCGGGTACTGACTCGCACCAACGACGGACGTGCAGAAGCACTGCGCCGCAAGGGCGCCGCAACGGTGATTGGGGACTTGCACGAACGCAGCATGCTGCTAGGCGCCGTGGACGGTGTGTCGTCGGTGTAGTTCACCTACCCGAACGCCCTCGGCATCATCCCTGGTGCTGGCACACACCGTGTGACAGCACTCCCAGCGTCCAGATGGCGAACCGCCAATCGTCAATCGCACCATAGACTTTGGCGCCAATAGTCCGGCGCAGCCGACAAGTCCGCCGCTCCCCCACGGGCATCGGTGCGGTGCTTTCATCAAACTCGGCATTGAACCGCGCAAGCAGCTCGACCGTGTCCTATCTGATTGAGCCGCCGCTGCGAGTCAAGCTGACTGGTCAGTTAGCCGACTAGCCAGTTGCACTGTGCGCTGGCGGATGTGGGTGCAACCCCAGGCGGCCGATGATGAGTCCAAAGTACAGGAGTAATCGAAGATGCCATCGACCGTCGCCGACTTGCCTCGAGTCATCACTTGTGTCGATGACGACGGTGGCGAGCGGATAAGCGCTTTCGGAATGGACCGGGCAGAGATCTGCGGCGCGTTCAAGCCAGCAGGCCGCCCACACTGGCTGATATATATCAGTAGCACCGTGGCCGAAGCGGGCGGCCGGTCGCATCCCCGCCTGGTCCCGCCACACCTTCAGCTGGGGAACCAGCAGAACGCCCGTGAGTGGGTTGAACTAATCGCCCACCTCTACGCACGATCGGCGACATCGTGAGCGCGCCGGATGGCCGGCTCTGGGTATCGCCAGACCACGGCCAAAGTAGATCCTCGCGGACGCAGCCCGGCGCGGCAATCCGGCGAGACAGCCCGCCTCTCGGCCGCAGCCGGATCATCGCTGCTAGTGATGGTGTGCGGCTGTCGGTGCGTGACTATGGGTCTCGCGCACCTGACCACACTGTGGTCCTTCTGCATGGCTTTTGCTTAGACCAATCGTCGTGGGATATTCAGATCGGTCAGCTGATCCGCGAGTGGGGCAATGACATTCGGATCATCAGCTACGACCATCGCGGCCATGGCGACTCCGCCGACGCGCCGATGCACACTTACCGCATCGAGCAGCTCGCCGACGACCTAGCCACGCTGCTCATAGCGCTTCGCGTCAAAGGCCCACTCACCCTCGCGGGGCACTCCATGGGCGGCATGGCAGCCTTGGCCTACCTCGCGCGGAGCGCCA
>DASQRI010000631.1:0-6539 GCA_035642975.1 Mycobacterium sp. | reverse complement strand
TTTGCTCGGCTCCAGTTCGGTTCCAATCAACTGACCGCCACCACCATCATGCAGAGCCGCGGCGAGATGGATGGTGGAGATGCCGAACGACGTGCCGAACTCCACAATGCGTTTGGCCTTCCTAGCACGCGCGCAGATGTAGAGGAACTGGCCAAACTCGGCCGATACGTTCAGAAAGTTCGTCGCATACCCGTGGTAGAGAGCTTTGTAATCTTCCGCCTCTCCCGCCAGTAGTTCCGCCACCGCATCGCCGCGATCCTGTGATCCACCGGTGAGCCGAGCCTTCAGCGGTCCGTCGGCGGCCTGCGCCTCATCGAACAATCGGGCGAGCACGTCGGCGACCGGCGCAGAGGTGAGCGTGTCCATCATTTGTCCATAACGTGAGTGTAATTAGGTTAGGGTTACCTAATAGCACCTTAGAGTGGTTCGCATCGCGGTACAAGGGGTTCGAATCCGCCGCCTACATGAAGCGAAATCTTGTCGCTGCCGCCGACCCGGGTGGATCAGATACGTGCGGCGGGGGGTGACCGCCCACGGTGACTGGCAGGCACGCGACCACCCTGGTTACGCTTCGGCCATGGACCAGCCACTGCGTGTGGACACGTCGGTGTGCACTTAATGGCCAGCCGTTGGGGTGCTTCGGCCGGCGAACTGAACGGAACGGCGGTTCCAGCGGGGTCCGGTTTGTCATGTCAGGCCAGCGCCGTCGCGGTGGATGCCGCGCACGGAGACGTCGCCACCTTCACAACCTCGCTAGCGACGCGGGTCGCCACTCGGGCAACCCGCGTGATCGAAGCCGACACCAGCTACATCGCCAAAGATGCTGACTCTGCCAACCAGCTTGTCGCCGTCCCCGATCAGGCGATCGGCGTCTAGCGATGGCCGCGGTCGGCGGCTTTCCCAGCCTCTCGCAGCTATTGTCCTGGCCCACTGAACATCTCACCCAGGCGGCTGCGAACTGGGAGACCATCGGAGGGCGCTGCTACGAGCTGGCTAATCAAGTCTGGCAAGACACGCTATCGATCGACTGGCAAGGCGTGGCCGCCGACACGCTGCGGAACGCGACCCACGCCGACATGATGACCACCAGCGCAGTGGCCGATCAGTTGCAGTCTGCCGCCAAGGTTGCTCGAACCGCAGCCTCGGATCTGCATACCACGCGTTCACGAGTCCGATACGCAGTCGAGGACGCCCGCACTGCCGGGTTCGATGTGGGCGAAAACCTCTCCGTCACTGACCGTTCCAGCGGCGGCTCCGCTGCGCAGCGCTCGGCCCGGCAAGTCCAGGCGCAGACCCTCGCGGCCGATATCGGCCAGCGTGCCGCCCAGCTGGTAGGGCTCGATCAACAAGTCGCCGGCAAAATCACCGCCGCCGTGGCCGGAATCGGCCAAACGTTCCCGCCCCGCCCGGCCCCAAACGCACCACCGACGAACGGCCAAGTCCATACGGTCGACCACCACACCTTCAAGCAAGAGCCGCCGCCACCGGCACCGCCGCCCGTAAATCCGTTTGCGGGCTGGACCGACGCACAGAAAGCTCAGGTAGCAACCGAAATCGCAAACGGGCACGCCTTGAAGCATTTCTCTGGAACGCCCCCGCCGGACTTGGCCAGGTCGATCTATGACGCGATGAACGACCCCAACACCCGCATCGGCACCAGCACTAAATCCGGCGGATTAACACTATTGAAGAGCGACGGCACGGTCATTTTCATCAATCCACAAGACGGCGACTATGGAACTGCCTTCGTACCTAAGCCGCAGCCGGGCGTCGATATGTGGCGCACACCGCTGGAATACTTCGAGCAGAACACCAGGGCAGTCGAGCCGCTAGCGCCTCCACCGCCGGGACGGTTCCCGCCGCTGACCCCAGGCGAAATGGCACCCAGGCCGGCGGCACCGGTCGAACCGCCGCCACCGGGGCCCAAGTCCGCTCCTCTGCCGAAGGGCGGCGAAGGGCCGACGATGTCCGGCGGACCCGGAACAACGATAGGACCGACCTTGGCCCCGCCCCCGCATTACCACGGACCGCACGTGCTCGGCGACCCCGTGGAAGACCCCTGGGATTTCGACCATCACGGTGAGTGAGGATCCAGTGCGACGACGCCGGTTTGTCACCTTACCTAGCCGCTATTCCGTTCCACAGCAACGAGATAGAGGCGATTGCACCACTCCCGGCAGGTTACAGCCCGGGGGGATAGTTTCTTCCAGCCTGCTCGCGACGTAGATGTTCGACCCAGCGCTTCTGTTCTTCTATTTCCTCGGCAATGGTGGTCCGGCCGCCATTTGGAAACAAGAGTCTTGCGCGACTGTGGCTGCTAATTTTCCGCTGCAAACCGCGAAGCAAGCCCACCGCCTCAGTGTCGGAGAACCGAGTGACGATCGCGAAGTCCAGACCCGCCCCAATGAGGTTGCTGGCCCACGTGATCTCAGTCAAAAACAGCACCCGCGCCCAGTCCAGATCCGTCAGCGCCTCGCCCGCCATGACGGCTTGCTCGAGGCGGCCGGTGAGCTTTCTGAACTCATCCCATGTCGAGAAACCAAGCAGCTGAAACGGAAAAGGTGTCGAGGCCGCCGATAACGCCCACTGTTGCATTGCCTGCTGAATGAAGTCGCGTTCATCCTTCGTCAGCTCGACCGCGACCAACTCGGGAGAATCTGTCATCGCGTTGATCGTACTGGCCCTGCTTTTCACCGGCACTAGCCAGAACCGCAAGTATCCGGTACCACGGGTATTGACAACATCTCGCAGCCTCCCTACCGTCTGGAGATAGCACCCAGAAAGGGACGTCAACGCCATGACCACTGCGGTGAAGCCGACCGGACCCGATCGTGAAGAGTTCTCCGACCGGTTGCTGAAGGGGTCGGTAAAGAAGTCCTACGCGCCGGTCGTCGACATCGACTGGGACGCGCCCCTAGACCCGGACAAGTTCTACCTGCCGCCCAGAACCGTGTCGCTGTACGGCACGTCGATCTGGAACGAGATGACCCGCGCCCAGCGCATCGAGCTGTCCCGGCAGGAACTGGTCAACACGCTTTCGGCCGGGATCTGGTTCGAGAACATCCTCAACCAGGCGCTGTTGCGCAAAATCATGCACACCGACCCCACCAGCCGGTCCACTCATTACGCACTGACCGAACTCGGCGACGAGACCCGGCACATGGTGATGTTCGGCAAGGCGATCGAGCGGGTGGGCGCCAAGCCGGTGCGCCCGCGGCTCTATCACCGGATCATCATCAACACCCTTCCGTTCTTTTTCCGCGGCTCGGTGCTCTGGGTTGCCGCGCTGATCGGCGAGGAGATCTTCGACTCACTGCAACGGCAGATGATGGACGATCCAGAACTGCAGCCGATCATCCAGCGGCTCATGCGAATTCACGTCACCGAGGAAGCCCGCCACATCCAGTTCGCCCGCGACGGCCTACGTAAGCGGGCACCGCGGATGCGGCGGCCGGAACGGTGGTTCGTCGGCAACGTCAACGGCCTGGGCGGGTGGTTCTTCCGTTACCTGTTCAGCAACAGCGTCCAATACAAGCGGGCGGGTCTGGATGCGCGTGCGGCGCGCCGCATCGCCCGCAACAGCCCACACCGCCACGAAGTTCAGGTGGCCGGCTTCGCCCCCCTGGCGGAGTTCCTCGACGAAGTCGGGCTGATGGGCCCGATTGCGCGCCGAGCGTGGACGCGCACCAGGTTCCTGTGACCCAGGACGTCATCGTCGTCGGCGGCGACCTCGTCGGCTTGCCGACGCTGGACGACCAGGTACTCAGTTCGGTCTTCGACGACGAGAACAACTGCTGGACGTTGACCGCGGCCGCCGGCAAAACCAGCCAAGCCCAAGTGGTGGTCACCTGCCGGTCGCCACTCGTCCCGTGGATCCCGAACCTGCTTGGCCGCAACGATTTTCGCGGACTGTCGTTCCACGCAGCGACACCCGACCCGGCCTTCGACCCGACGGCTCAGCGCATCGCGGTGCTCGGCGCTGACGCCACCGCAGGGCGGCTCATCGGCCGGCTGACCAGGCCGGCCGCATCGGTCACCGTCTTCCCCCTGCCGCCTCGACGCGTCGTCGCGCAAACCCGGCGCGCCAGGCGCTATCTGCGCCGCCAAGCCGAGGTGGTGGCGTCGCCGGTCGACGCAATCACCGCGTCGGGCATCCGGACCGCTGACGGCCTCCACCACGACGTCGACACCATCATCTACGGCACCGGGTTCGCGGCCCCCGACCAGAGTCCCACGCTGACCGGTGCCGGCGGGTTGACGCTCCGGCAGGCTTGGCACGACGGCATGGAGCCCTACCTCGGCGTCGCCGTGCACGGCTTTCCGAATTACTTCCTGCTCGGCGGGCTGGACGTCGCCGCGGCGTCGCGTTACATCCTGGAATGCCTGCGGCTCATGGACGGACACACTCGCATCGAGGCGCGCCGCAGCAGCCAGCAGGTGTTCAACGAGCGGGTCCACCTGCACGGTCCACCAGCTCATCTGACGGCTTCGGCGTTCGACCTCTCCTCGCCCATCGGTGTGCGCGACGAGATCTACGACGGTCCGGCGACGCTGACACTGGCCGATGTCGGCCAGCAGGTGCGCGTCCGGCTGACCGGTCACGTCGACCCGATCGACGGCCAATACCATTGGCAAGGAACTGTTTTCGATAAGCTGCCCAAAGAGCTGCTCAAGCGGAACCGGGCGGTGGACCTCGCGGTGGGCGACCGGAGTGTGCCGGCACGAATCACCGAAGAGACACCGCAGGGCACGCATTCGATAGCCGGAGTGGGCGCGCCGCCGTTCGCGCTCACAGACATCGAAGGCCTGCCGCACATCTAACGACGTTGCGCCGCTTGCCGGATTGCCTGCTGACATTTCGGCGACCCCCCGGCATATCGGCGTTTGCCAACTGCAACACGTTCTACTATTTGGGTCATTCGTGAAACCCCTTGACGGCAGGAGACGGTGTGCGATTCAGCTACGCGGAGGCGATGACCGACCCGACGTTCTACATTCCGCTGGCGAAGGCCGCCGAAGCGGCCGGATACGCCAGCATGACGATTCCCGACAGCGTCGCCTACCCGTTCGAGTCGGACTCGAAATACCCGTACACGCCTGACGGCAACCGCGAATTCCTGGACGGCAAGGCGTTCATCGAGACCTTCGTGCTGACCGCCGCCCTGGGTGCGGTGACGACGACGCTGCGCTTCAACTTCTTCGTCCTCAAGCTTCCGATCCGGCCGCCGGCGCTGGTCGCCAAGCAAGCCGGTTCGCTGGCATCGCTGATCGGCAACCGGGTCGGCCTCGGGGTGGGTACCAGCCCATGGCCGGAGGACTACGAGTTGATGGGCGTGCCGTTCGCAAAGCGCGGCAAGCGGATTGACGAGTGCATCGAAATTATCCGCGGACTGACCACCGGCGACTATTTCGAGTTTCACGGCGAGTTCTATGACATACCCAAGACGAAGATGACTCCCGCTCCGACACAGCCGATTCCGATTCTGATCGGCGGACACGCCGATGCCGCGCTGCGGCGTGCGGCCCGCGCCGACGGCTGGATGCACGGCGGCGGCGATCCCGAAGAGCTCGATCGGCTCATCGGGCGGGTCAAGCAGCTTCGGGAAGAAGAAGGAAAGACCGGCCCCTTCGAGATTCACGTGATCTCCGTGGACGGGTTCACCCTCGACGGCGTCAAGCGGCTGGAAGACAAGGGCGTCACCGACGTGATCGTCGGCTTCCGGATTCCTTACATCATGGGGACCGACACCGAACCGCTGGACACCAAGATCCGCAACCTGGAGATGTTCGCTGAGAACGTGATCGCCAAAGCCTAGCGGCGGTCGCAAGCGCGGCGAAGCCGAGCGCAGCGGGCCGCCGCAAAATCTAACGGCTACAGCGGATCCCACACCGGCGACCGCTTCTGCTGCAGCGCCTTGGCGGCCTCCAACGGGTTGTTGGTGAACCCGCTGAGGATCTGGGTGCGGTTCTCGATCTCCTTGGCATGCCGCAGGCTCGGTGCATCCAGCGCGGTGTTGAGACCGATCTTGGTCTGCCAAACGCCGTAGGCGTTGTTCTCCACGATCGAGCGGGCCATTCGCAGCGCGGCGCCGATCAGGTCGTCCGGCGCCACCACCTCGTGCACCAGCCTGATCCGGTAGGCCTCGTCGGCGTCGATGATGCGGCCGGTCAGCATCAGCTCGCGCGCCACCCCGGCACCGACGATCTTCGGCAGCAGGTAGCTGGTGCCCATATCCATCGACGAGAAACCCGCCTTGATGAACACCGAACCGAACCGGGCCTGCTGCGAAGCGATCCGGATGTCGCAGTGCAACGCGAACGCCAGCCCGCCGCCGACCGCGGCGCCGTTGACCGCGGCGATCACCGGGATCGGTAGCTCGTAGAGCCGGGTGTACAGATCGGCCAGTCGAACCTGGGCGTCGTAGCTGACCTTGAACGGTGGCGTCTGCAGCGTTGACCTCGTCCAGGATTGGCCGGTGCCGCTCAGGTCGGCGCCCGCGCAGAATCCGCGGCCGGCACCGGTCAGGATCGCCGCCCGG
>DASQRI010000630.1:0-13362 GCA_035642975.1 Mycobacterium sp. | reverse complement strand
CGATGGGGGCGCCGGCGGGAGGGATGGGCACGCCAGTCAGTGCTTTACAGACTGGCGCAGGAGGCATGGCGCCACAAGGTTTGAACCCCGGGGCGCCGATGGGAGCCCCCACCTCGGCGGCGTCCGGCCTGCCCGGCGGGCCGGTGCAAGCTATGGCGTCACAGGTGCCGCCGACCGCGCCGACCGTCCCGGCGGCGGCTGCGGGAACACCGGTCACGGCCAGCGACGTACCGGCTTCGGCGCAGCAGGCGGCCGTGCCCGCGTCAACTGCCGCGCCCGCGCCGACGACCTACACCTCCGCGCCGGTTTCACCGATGATGGCCGCGCCCGCCACTCCCGCGGCATCGATCGCTCCCGCGTCGGCGGGCCCGTTGCCGGCCTACGGCTCGGACCTTCGCCCACCGGTCGCGGCGTCACCTCCGACTCCGCCGGTTACGGCTTCGGCTCCGTCGGCCACGCCGGGACCGATGAGCCAACCACCTACGTCGCCGGCCGCGTCAGGATCGGCGCCGGTGCACCCGTCGGCGGGCGGGTCCCCCGGGGTAAACCAGCCCGGGGTGGTGCGCCCGACCGTGCTGCCGAATCCATCGTCGTCGCCACCGGGTGTGGGGGCCCAAAGCGTCATCGCTACCGCCGGCGGCGCGATGGCCGGCGCGGCGTCGGCCGATGCGACGGCGAGGACAAGATTGCAGCGCCTCGTCGCGGAAGTCGCTCGCCAACAACCCCGACTGGCATGGGCGATCGGGGATCGACCGGACGGCACCACAATCTTGGTGACCGATTTGGCCAGCGGGTGGATCCCACCGGACATCAAAATCCCCTCAGCCGTAACGCTTCTCGAACCTGCGCGCCGACGCGGCGATATCGAAATGCTGTTAGGCGAGGTCCAACTTGCCGCCGCCGTTACACCCGGGCACTACCAGTCCGATCCCGACGGAGACGAGCCAGTACCGACGTCGTCGCGACCAAGGCGCGCACCTGAGGTGGAAGAGCTGGGTTGGCAGCTCACCGACGCTACCCGCCGAAGCGACGGGCTGACGAGGCTCGCGCACACCCTGGCCACCGCTGCCTCCAAGAACACCGGGGTGCTCGAATCCGAAGCCGCGGATCTGCACTACCAACTGACCATGCTCTCTGACCGCGTGCTGGACAGCTATCCCGATCACGTCAATCCGAACGAGGTCGGCAACTGGCAGTTGCTGTCCGCGATCGAGTCCCTGGTAGTCGGCGACAGAACCGCCGCCAACTATCACCTAGCCTGGTTTTTAGCCTGCAATACCGCTGCGGCGGAAAGCGTTTCGCGATGACCAAATCGCACGGATCGACCGTCAAACAGAAAACACCGTGAGGAACATCATGAATCCAAAGCTTGTCGCGCTCATCGAACAGTATGCGCACACGCACGGGCTGAATTTGCCTCCGCACCAAATCGTTTCCGACATGGTGTCCTCCGGCCCGTCGGGGGTTGACCAGTTGCTGTCCATGTTGGGCGTAACCATCAATTCCAATGATCCCCAGGACAATTTGCAGGCAGCGGCAGGGCAGACCCAGCGGGAGGCTGGACTTAATGCGGCCGGGACGCAATTCCCCGCGACCGAACAGACTAACGGCTCACAGCTCGCCGGTGTCGGCGGCAAAGACCCGATGGCCGAGTTCACCCAGCTTATGCAGGGCGCAACGGGGATCGGCCAGGGTCTCACCAGCTCTTTGACCGGTGCCCTGCAACCGTTTACCCAGATCGCACAACAGATCCCGCAGCAAGGTATGCAGGCCATGCAGGCGGTAATGGGTGCCGCCAAGGGCGCCGGAGGTGGCGCGGCCGCGGGAGCGGCAATACCTGAGGCTCTCGGCGCTGGTGGCGGACTCGCCGGTGGCGCCGCTGGTTTGGCCGGCGCCGGGGGTGGTGCGGGCGCTGGCTTGGGCAGCACCGTTCCGGCCTCACAGCTCGGGCCGCCGCCGACGCCTTCGGCCGGTACCGTCCCGGCATCGTCGGCGACCCAGCTACCGGTGCCGGCGTCTCCATCGGACGCGGCAGCCGGACCCCGAGGCGGAATGGGCGGCATGCCGATGATGCCGCCGGGCGCAATGGGCGGCGCGGGCGGACAAGGCGGCGACTCCAAGACCGAGACCAAGCGTGTCGTGACCCCGTCGGTGAAAAACGGCGCTCCTGTGCAAGGGCGTATCGTCACTCCCCCGTCTGCGCCGGAGGTTGTGAAGCGGGTGGCCGGCAAGCCGGTCGCGTCCCGCCGAATACTCGCACCCGATCAGAAGCCCGCCGATGACGACGACAACAACGGTGACCAGGGGCGCTGACAGGCCGCAGTAATACTGGGCGTATGCCAGTCTTTTTCCGCAGGCTCTTTGGCATCGGCACGCTGCCCGCCAACCTGCGCGCCGAGATCGATGCCGAAGGCGTCGTCTACCTCGCGGAGTATGTCGCGGTCACCCGACGATTCAGCGGCGCGATCCCGGGTCTGCGTTCGGCGCACAGCGTCGCCAGCTACGTGGGATCGCTGGCGTTCACCTCAGAGCGAGTGCTCGCGACGTTGTCGTCGTTACCCAAGCTGGCCGGCCCCACCGTCGACGTACGTTGGGACACAACGCAATCCGGCGCGGCAACGGCGGAGATATCGCCAGACGGCCTGCAGGTTGATGTCGATGTCGACGATGTGAACCGGGCGTTCAACGGCCATCTCTCACTGCACTACAAGGTCGCCGTTCCCGGCGACGTGCTGGCCGGCTTGCCGCGCACGTCGCTGAGCTTCGACATGCCGCCGGAATACGTTTTCCGCGCGGTCGGCGTCACTTACCGGCCGTAACCGATCGCCGCTGGTTCCACGCCGCCGATGTCGCCGACAAGTCCGGCCAGGGCGGGCGGCGCAACATAGCCGCGCTGGCGAGCACCGCCGATAAGAGGCCGGTGATCACGCCGATCAGCGCAATCCGGTTCGAGTCGATGGCCGGCACCCAGCGAGCCGTGCCGCCGTGCACGACGAACACACCCATCGGCGTCGCGGTGCCGGCACGAACCTTGGCAACCGTGATCACGGTCCCGCCATCCGCGGTGCTGTAGGGCTCGCCGTAAACGCGACCGCGAGTGCCGTTGGTGGGCAATTGGTCAACTGATTCAGGGATTTTCATCGGGCTGATCCTTTTCACGGGTCCTCAGGCAGCGAAGCGTTCGACATAAGTCTGACCCCCGACACGTCGAGTTGGGCATCGTTGTCCGCTTTACCACGCGAAGGTTTCTACGATAGCTAAATGGGCGATCACGCGTTTAGTCCGCGGGAGCGGCAGGCCGTTTACCGTGTGATCTCCGAGCGGCGCGACATGCGCCGGTTCGTGCCTGACAGCGCTGTGCCCGAGGACGTCCTGTCGCGCTTGTTGCAGGCTGCGCACGCCGCTCCCAACGTGGGTCTGATGCAGCCGTGGCGGTTCATCCGGATCACCGACCCGTCGCTACGACGACGCATCCACGCCCTGGTCGACGAGGAGCGCATGCTGACCGCACACGCGTTGGGCCAACGGGCACAAGAATTTCTGGCACTGAAAGTCGAAGGCATCCTCGATTGCGCTGAGCTGCTGGTGGTAGCGCTTTCCGACGGCAGAGACAGCTTTGTGTTCGGCCGTCGCACCCTACCGCAGATGGACCTCGCATCCGTGTCGTGCGCAATCCAAAACCTTTGGCTGGCAGCAAGGTCCGAGGGCCTCGGGATGGGATGGGTGTCGCTGTTCGATCCGCCGAGGCTGGCGGCCTTGTTGTCCATGCCCGCCGATGCGGAGCCGGTGGCAATCCTGTGCCTCGGTCCGGTGCCCGACTTTCCGGATCGGCCTTCGCTGGAATTGGACGGCTGGGCGGTCGGGCGACCGCTCGCGGAATTCGTTTCGGAGAACGGCTGGGGCAAAGCCCCGCAAAGCACGACCTGAGCGTCAGCTCATCGCCAGCTGCGCGATGAGGGTGTCGATTGCCGCCGCGGCGTTCGCGCTTCGCCAGCTGCGCTCACTGGCCGCGCACAGTGGCTACCCGGTGCGCCCGGGATATCGCGCGCGGCGTCGCATCGTCCTGCCTGGCGCCTAGCGCGCAGAGAAGACCTGATGAGCCAGGGTGTTGACGAGGAGAGAGGGCGCTGGACCCCGGCGGTTACGATGCCGGGGTGCAAACTCCTCCGCCAGGCTTCCCCCCGCAGTGGGGCAGTTCGCCACACGATCCGGGAGAGCCCGGTGAATCGGGCTACGGTGGCCAGCCGGTTCCCGAGGGCTACGGCCCGCCGACGGGTTCCAATCAAGGCCAGCAACCGCCACACCCCGGTTACGGTGCATCGATTCCGTCCGGGCCTGGCTATCCACAGCCCGGTTACGGTCAGCAGCCCGGTTATGGCCCGCCGTCGTGGAACGGCTATGGCGCGCCCCCTGCCGCCCCGACTTCCCAGCAGACCATCGGCTGGATCAGCTTTGCCGTCATCGGGTTGCTCGGACTGCTCGGAGCCATCCTCACTCTGACACTGTGGATCAATCTGAACAGCGCCGTCAGCCGCGCTTCGGACATGTGCAATCGGTTCGGCGGTGAGTACTCCAACGTTTGCCGGCACCTCAAGGTCCCGAGTGTTCCGGTGGGCCTGGTGATCTGCCTGTTCCTGATAATCGCGGCCTGCCTTGCGGCGACCGGTGGCGCCGTCATGCTCTTTCTCAGAAGGCAGATGGGCCAGTTCCTGATCCTCGGCGGCGGCATCGTGATGCTGTTGTTGGCGATCGGTTGCGAAGGTCGGTACGGCGAGACCAGTCGGATTACCTACGACCTGATCGCAGGCCTCGTCATTGCCGTCGTCGGCGGCCTCATGTTTGTCCCGGCATTTCGGGTGATCCTGGGTCTGCCAGCGAAGTTGACCGGTGGCCCTGGGCCCGGCGGGTACCCGGGCGGCGGGCAATGGCCGTACGCGCAGCCACCACCGCTGCAACATGGCCCACCCGGCCCCGGCCAATACCCGCCGCCACATTGGTGAGCTAGCTAACAGCAGGGCCGGGCCGACACGGCCCCGCCGTCAGCACGCGTGTGCCCCAGCCGATAACGTCGACGTGGCCCGGCAAGCTCAGGAGGTGGCGGCGATCGGCGACGACGGCTCAACAGACCAGCGGCGTGACAATGCTCTGCTCGTGCACTGGCACGATTTGGGTCGCTATCTCGGCGTCTACGGTCACGCCGACGTTTCGAGCCCACGGTTGGATCGATTGGCCGCCGAGGGCATCTTGTTCACCAGGGCACATGCCACGGCGCCGCTGTGCTCACCGTCGCGCGGATCGCTGTTCACCGGCCGCTATCCGCAGAGCAACGGACTGGTCGGACTAGCCCACCACGGCTGGGAGTACCGCCCGGATGTTCGCACGCTGCCCCAGATTCTCGCTGAATATGGTTATTACTCAGCTCTTTTCGGTATGCAGCACGAGACGTCCTACCCGTCTAGGTTGGGCTTCGACGAGTTCGACGTCTCGAACTCCTACTGCGAATACGTGGTGGACCGGGCTCAGCAGTGGCTGCACGACCATGACACCAGCCAACCGTTTCTGTTGACAGCCGGCTTCTTCGAAACACATCGCCCGTACCCGCGAGATCGCTACGAACCGGCCAACGCCGCTACTGTCGATCCACCCGACTACCTGCCCGATACCGTTGAGGTGCGCCAAGATCTGGCCGACTTCTACGGATCCATCGCGACTGCTGACGTCGCAGTGGGCCGGATATTGGACACGCTTGCCGACACCGGACTGGACACCAGCACGTGGGTGGTGTTCGTCACCGACCACGGCGCGGCTTTTCCGCGAGCGAAATCGACCCTGTACGAGGCGGGGACGGGTATCGCGATGATCGTTCGACCGCCCACCAGGTTGGCAATGGCCCCAAGGGTTTACGACGAACTGTTCAGCGGCGTGGATTTACTTCCGACGCTGCTCGACCTGCTGGGCGTAGCGGAGCCGCCTGACATCGAGGGGATCTCGCACGCACCGGCGTTGCTTGCGGCAGATCCCATCGAGCCGGTGCGTGATCACGTGTACACCACCAAGACCTATCACGACTCGTTCGATCCGATCCGCGCCATCCGGACAAAGGAATTCAGCTACATCGAGAACTACGCGCGCCGACCGCTGTTGGATCTGCCATCGGATATCGAGGAAAGCCCGTCGGGTCAGGCGGTCGCGCCGCTGGTTACTGCGCCGCGTCCCGAACGTGAGCTTTACGATCTGCGTGCGGATCCCACCGAGATCAATAACCTGCTGGCTGGCGACGGCACCGACGCCACCGATCTGATCGCGGCGGATCTTGCTGTCCGGCTGCATGATTGGCGCCAACGGACCGGCGACGTCATACCGTCTGATTTCGCCGGCAGCCGCATTGCGGCACGCTACACCGAGACGTATTTGCAGATCCACGAGAAGACACCAAGCAGTCGGTCGGCGATCGCTATCGACCGCGGCATCGAGGACGAAGTCAAACATATCGAGCAATAGTTGTGTTGAGCATGAACGTAGTAGTCGGCTCGCTACCCGCCCACCTGCGCAACGAAAAACACTCGGCGGAACGGAAAGAACGTGGTGCCGTCGGGCCGCGATGGATAGGCCTCGGCGAGCAGCGGGATCAGTTCCTGGCGAAACTGCTGGTATTCCTGCTCGTTGAGTTGTTCACTGATTGGAACCAACGCGGTACCGCTGATCCAGTCCAGCACCGGATGCTCGCCGGTCAGCTGGTGGATGTAGGTGGTCTCCCAGGCGTCGACCGCGCACCCGGCGTCGATCAGCAGCTCGGCGTAGCGCGCCGGCGTGTCGACCACGTTCCCGACCCGAAACGAGATGTCCTGCAATGCCTTTGCGTATGGCTCACGTTCGGCCACTGCGCGCGCCGCCGCATGCGAAGGAGTTTCGAAGCTGCCGGGCATCTGCACGGCAATCCATGATCCGGCGGCCAGTTGACTGGCCCATCGGACGAACAGCTCGGCGTGTTCGGGCACCCAATGCATGGCGGCGTTGCTGAGCACGACATCGGTATCACTTTGCGGCCTCCAGGTTCTCACATCGCCGACGCTGGCCTGCACGCCGCGTTCGCGCGCGGCGTCGACCATCTCGGGCGAGCTATCCAGCGCCTCGATCACTGCATCCGGCCAGCGCCGCGCCAGCTGCACGGTCAGGTTGCCTGCGCCGCAGCCCAGGTCAACCACGCGACGTGGCTGCGGCGCTCCGACCCGGGACAGCAGGTCGTAGAACGGGCGGGACCGGTGATCGGCGAAGGTGAGGTAGACGTCCGGATCCCACATATAGGTCCTCCTGCTCAACCCTGCGCGGCGACTGATATAGACAAACCTATTACCCGTTGCATACCGACCGAGTCGAGGATGGCCGATGACAGACGACGAAGCCGCTGAGGTCCGGCAGATCTGGTCTGCGCTGCGCTTGCCCGGTGTGATCGACGTGCACACCCACTTCATGCCGAAACTGGTGATGGACAAGGTGTGGCGCTACTTCGACTCCGCGGGCCCGCTGGTGGGGCGTCAATGGCCGATCAGGTATCGGGCTGCTGAATCGCAACGGGTGGAGACGCTGCGGCAATTCGGCGTGCGTGGCTTCACCGCGCTGGTCTATCCGCACAAACCGCAAATGGCGGCGTGGCTGAACCAGTGGGCCGCCCAATTCTGCCGGTCGACTCCGGATTGCCTTGCCACCGCGACGTTTTATCCCGAGCCCGACGCCGCAGACTATGTGCAGACCGCGATCCGCGACGGGGCCCGAGTCTTCAAAGCACACGTTCAGGTTGGGCGCTACGAACCCAATGACCCACTCCTCGACCAGGTTTGGGGCGCAATCGAAGACGCCGCAATACCCGTGGTCATCCATTGCGGCTCCGGGCCGGTGCCGGGCGAACACACCGGATCTGAACCGATACGGCGCCTGCTGCAACGGTATCCGCGGCTTCCGCTGATCGTCGCGCACATGGGCATGCCGGAGTATGCGGAGTTCCTCGACATCTGCGAACACGCGGCCGACGTGCGACTGGACACCACGATGGCGTTCACCGCGTTCATCGACGAAACCATGCCGTTCCCGCCGTCGCAGCTGCCTCGGCTGCGGCAACTGGGCGACCGCATACTGTTCGGCAGCGACTTTCCCAACATCCCGTACGGCTACGCCGACGCCATGCGATCGATCACCCGGGTGCCGGGCATCGATGACGAGTGGCTGCGCAAAGTGTTCTACGAGAACGCCGCCGCCCTGTTCTCTCCGACCGGCGCGGCCACCGATCGCTAGTTGTCACCGTGAAATTGGCTGCGCCCGAGCCGTACTGGGCCAGCGCAGCCGCTCCAGCAGCAGCGACTCGGGTAGCGCGACATGGCCGTCGAGTCGCTGATTCGACAGCGGATCCAACGCCGTCAGCGCCGCACGCTGAATACCGGCCTGTGAAATCAGCCCGGGCAGCGGCCCGCTCGCACCGGGGCTCGCGTCAGTGCGCAATGCGCACCCGACGGCCAGGGTCCGATCGTCGCCGACACCCGCGATTTCCAACGCGGTCCAGACTTCGCGGACCGGATACGACCAGATCGCCGCAAGCGTGTTGGGTAGCGCCGTGTCTACCTTAACCCCGTGCGCGGCAATATAATCCGTCCTACCCAGCTCAACGCCGGCCCAGGTTTCGCGGGCGGACCGCGGGTAGGGGGTCGGAACGTCGTCGGGCGCCGCAAGGGCGGCTATCCACCCGCTCTCGCGGAGGTGGTCGGCCAGACGCCGCGCCGCGACCTCGGCGGTCTCGTGCAACGGAATCTGCGGCGAACGGGCTTGTAGCGCCGCGAGATTGTCGGCCGCCGACACCGTCACGCCGATCCAGGTTTCCCGTTCTCGCGTGCCGACTTCGGATGTGAAGTCGAGGCTCGTGATGCGGATGGCATCGGCGCGCAGACCATAGCGCTCCGCGTAGCCGGCGATGAGTGGCAGCGGCAGCGCGTCGGCATCTCCCAGCGGCGGGGCGACCCGCAGCAGCGCCGTGGTCCGTACGTCGGTGACGGCTTCGTGGGTCCGACGGGCTCCTCGGCTGGGCCGCACGATCGCCAGTCGGCGGCGCAGGATCGTCGTGACGGGCAGTCCTCGCCACCGCGCCAGCAGCACGATCACCGCAACAATCGCGATGCCGAGCACCCAGCGCTCACGTGCAGAATGCCACGGGAAACCAACGGCCGCAGCCACAATGGCCAACAGCACCAACGTGATCCGTCCGCTGGGCGGCGATATCGACTGGTGTGCACTCACAGCGTGGATTCCTTCCGTCGGTGTGCGGCGATCGCGCCGGCCGCAACGACGGCCACAATGAGGGCAGCCGTCCCGCTGAACGCGACGATCAATGGCTCATGGCTCTTCGGGGCCGGTTCCGGTGGCGCGGCAACGTGTTTCACCGGCGATGCATCGTTGTTGGCGGCGGCGGGAAGCTGCCAGGTCAGGGCCCCAACCGGGTCCACGGTGCCGGCGCCGACGACGTTGGACGGCGTGCGTGCACCATTGTGCGCGGTTGCGGTGATGCGGTTAATCACCTGAGCGGCGTTCAATTCGGGGTACTTGCTGCGAACCAACGCCGCGACACCGGCGACGTAGCCCGCCGCGTACCCGGTGCCGATAAGCGGTACGAGCTGCTGGTGTTCGTTCGGCAGGCCGTTGGCAAGTCCGCCGTCGTCGCGGTTGCTCACCGACACGATGCCCTCGCCTGGCGCCGCGATACCCACCCACGGGCCGGCCATCGTGAATTTCGACGGCTGGTCGTTGGGGGTCAGCGAGCCCACCGACAGCACGTAGGGCTGCCACCACGACGGCACCGAAACCGACGTGACGCCAGCCCAGTTGCGCGGGTCGGCGGGAAGGCCCAAGTCGGTGAGCGGGTTGGAGTCACATGCCGCGCCGCTGGTCGCCGAACCGGTGGCGCCGCTGTTTCCGGCAGCAGCGACGATGACCGCGTCCTTGAGGACGGCGGCGTAGCGGATCGCCGCGCCGAGTTCCTTCTGGTCGACGTTGCGATCGGCGGGCAGACAGGTCGTTGTCGAGATGGTGATCACCCGAGCTCCGAGATCGGCCGCGTGCACAATCGCCCGGCCCAGCGCGACCACGTCGACGACTTCGCGGGCCAGTGTGGGATCGCCGCCGGGGGTGCGCGGCGAGAACTTCGCCGACGTCACACGCAAAGACACCAACCGGGCCGCGGGCGCGATCCCGGCGAACCCGTCGTTGCCGGGCTGACCGGCGATCAGGCCGGCGACCGCCGTTCCGCGCCCATCACAATCGGTGAGGCCGTCGGTGGATTCGACATAGTCGCCGCCGGGTTGCACGCCGGGCAGCCGCGGTCCCGGCCGCACCCCGGTGTCCAGCACCGCAACCAGTTGCCCGTCGCCACGGGAGAACCGCCAGGCCGCAGACGGATCCAGCATCCGCTGGCTGGCAGTCGCCGCGCTGAAGTCGGTGCCCGAGACGACGCCGGTGCCGGTGCACTCGCCGCTCTTCTCCATCGGCTGCACGGGACCCGGAGCGCCTTTCGGAGGCGCCGCGCCCGGGTCGACCTGTGGCCGAGTGATTGCCAGAGCAGGCGGGCAGGTCGACAGCGCAGCGACCAGAATCGCTGCGATACAACCGAATCGCCGAGAGCGGGCAGAGCTCATCGATTGAGCACCCAGGTGAAGAGTCCGACCAGGTAGGCGAGCACCGGGATCAGCGACGCGTCGATTCCTGACGCGACGAAACCCACCAGTCGGCGCAGCGGCAGCGAGTAGCTGTCCGGCGACCCGATTGCCGGGCTCAGCGCCACGACCACCCACGCCGACACCAACGCCGCGAGAACCACCAACACGATCAACGCGGCCACGTAGCGTTGGGTCGCGACGTAGAGCACCAGCAACGCCACGCTGACCACGTACGGCTGGGCCAGCAGCCAGGCTTTGCACACGGCCGAGTCCCACACCCGGGCCCGCAGCGCAGCCGCGGCCGAGGTGGCTGCCACCACGTACCAGCCCCAAGCAGAGAGAGTTTCCGGCCGTAACGCAATCGCCACCGAGCCGAGCACGCTGAGCAGCACCGCTCCGGCGATGAATCCGGTTTGGTGCGCGTCGCTGATCCGGACCCGCCGCGGCAGATCCTCGAGCAGCCGCGTCGACGGCGCCGACGGGGTGGGATCCCCCGGTGCCGGGATGACCGGCAGCGGGAACCGTGCCCACAGCGCGGACAGTTGCGGAGCTTCCATGGTGACCAACAACGCCACCACGATCAAGCCGGCGCCGAGGCTCAGCAGTGGCAGCTGCCATAGCGATTCCGCGCCGGCAGCCAGCAGCACTCCCACGCCCAGCACCGCCGTCGCGGTGAAAAAGCTTATGATGCCGCCGCTTTCACGGCGCGGAAGGATCAGGCCGATCAGCGACCACGCGGCAACTCCAGCGGCGGCCAGCGTCACCTGCGCCGCTCCGAAGCTGCCCGGCACCGCCAAGGCCAACGCCCCGGCGATGGGCACCAGCGCGGCAGCCGACAGCGCCGCGCCGGCACGGGGTGAGCGTGTTGCCAAGCCCGCCACCGCGGTGAGCACCGCTATCGCGGCGACGGCAAACAGCCCGGCCGAGCCGCCCGTGACCACGCGGTGCGTCACGGCCAGACCGGTTGCTGCCCAGATCAATCCGACGAGGCTCGCCAGCGCGCCATGCTGGACGTGCGCGGTCCCCCACGGCTTCAGCCGAGCTGCCGAGAAGATCACCGCCGCATCGGCGATGTCCTCGACGATGCCCGGCGCCGCCGAACCGGCGGGAATCGGCTGCAAGGCCAGCAGGTCACCGTCGACGACGCCGACCGTTCCGAGGCTGGCGTCCAGGCTGAACGGTGCACCGCCGATCGGGGCAAGGCTGAGCCGGCCCGGGATTGCCGGCTCACTGGCAGCACTGCCGTTGCCGACCTCATCCTCAGAGACGACAGGAACGACCAAACGTTCTACCGCCGGTAGGATTTCGCGCAGCGGCAGCTCCGCAGGCAGTGCTATTTCGGTCAGCCTGCTGTCCGCAAGGATGGCGACCCGCACGATGGGAATAACAGCGCTGGACATCACCGACTCCTGAGACTTCTGCGCGACATTGGTTCTCTTTCTCTTCGTGAACAGCTGTTGGTATTAGACGGCTCGTGAGTTGGACTGCGTGCTGAAATCTCGGGACAGCCGGTTTCCCTGGAACCAGTGGCCGTCCGGTAACTCCGCGGTGAGTTGCTCGACGGCAACGGCGACGGCAAACGCGGTTCCGGGGCGAAACGTGGAGATCCATTCGCCGTCGTAGGCCCGCGACGGGCTGACCAGCACTCTGCCCGCAGTGGTGTCGACGATGCTCATACCCACTTCGGTGCAGGTGTGCTGTCCGTCGTGGTGGCAGCCAGCGACGATCTCCACGTAGCTGCGCGGACCGTTGAACACCGACTCCACCACGGGATGAGCGGATTTCGGAATGCCAAGGTAATCAAGGACTTCGCTCAACGCACCGCCGTTGCGCAGCCGCTCGTCGGCCCGCGCGCCGACCTGGGCGGGCAGGTTGAACTCGTCGAACCGCGCAGGCGGACGCTGCGCCAGCCCGACGCCGAGCACCGGCACCAGCGATCGGGCATCGTGGATGTCCATCGCCGTGAACGTCACCAGCTCGGCGTTACGCAGTGCCACCACGGTTTTCTCACCGCGGCGCGCGATGATCCCGCGCAGCAGCTCGTCAGCGCCGGAAGCGGCGCCAGATCCCACGAAGCGTAGATCCAGCCACCGCTCCGGAAAGCACACCACCCGAATCCAGTCGGCGACCGCCGAGTTGATGGCGCCATCCGTGGACATCATGCCCATCCGGGTCAGTTCGGCGGTCTGGCGTTCGAGGAACGCACCCCGCTCCGCGGCATCAGTGTATGGCGTGGTGATCGCCAATACCCACGGAAACGTCCCCGCTCCAATGGTTTCGGCGATGAACCACGCCTGCTCGACGGTCAGTTCGACGGCGTTGGGCTTGGCAGTCATCTACGTTGCGGACCCCCCGCCGGGTCGCGCAACTCAGCTCGAACCGCCAGCCGTGCCTTCGCGGTCGCTATCCGCCCCATTTGGCGCCTTCGGCTTGGTCGCGGGCCAGCATCGAGGTGGTGTTGTTCTCGTGGGTGCCCGCCATCGCGCGGTAAGCCAGCACCAGTTGCTCCATGGCCTGATTCCACTGGGCCTGCCAGGCCTGATAACTCAGCCCGGTGTCACCCTGCCAGCCTGCCTGCAACGCGGCCTGCTCACTGGCGACATCAGCACCCAGACTCTGCAGCGTGCCCGCATAACCGGCCATGTCGGCCGAATGCGCCAGCATCGCC
>DASQRI010000629.1:0-14740 GCA_035642975.1 Mycobacterium sp. | reverse complement strand
GTCGACCGATGGCGTCACGATCGAGATTCCGTTCGTCGTGCTCATCCTTGTCGACGGTGAGCGTGTCACCCGTCTTGAAGTCTTTGATGAAGATCAACGCGACTTGGCCCTCGGCCGGTTACAGGAACTCAATCGACCGGTCTGATCCATTGACGCGCAGCTGTAGAGCGGCGGTCAGAGTCATCGGGTCGATCGTAGGCTGTGGCCCATGACCGAGGGCCGACTGCTGCTGGGCGCCACGCCGTTGGGCCAGCCGTCCGATGCGTCGCCGCGGCTGATCGCCGCCTTGTCCTCGGCGGATGTCGTGGCCGCCGAGGACACCCGCCGGGTGCGGATGCTGGCCAAGGCGCTTGACATCGTGATCGGCGGAAAGGTCGTCAGTTTCTTCGATCACGTGGAGGCGGCCCGGGCGCCCGCCCTTGTCGACGAGATCACCGCGGGTGCCACCGTGCTGGTGGTCAGCGACGCCGGGATGCCGCTGATCAGCGACCCGGGTCACCGCCTGGTGGCGGCCTGCGTCGCCGCCGGTTTGACGGTGCAGTGTCTGCCCGGTCCATCGGCGGTGACGACCGCGCTGGCGGTATCCGGCCTGCCGTCGGAGAAGTTCTGCTTCGAGGGTTTCGCGCCGCGAAAACAGTCCGCGCGCAGCAGCTGGCTGGCGTCGCTGGCGGGGGAGCGGCGCACGGCAGTGTTCTTCGAATCGCCGCGCCGGCTCCCGGCCTGCCTGCGCGATGCGGTCGACCAACTTGGCGGGAGCCGCCAGGCGGCGGTCTGTCGCGAGCTGACCAAGGTGCATGAGGAGGTGGTGCGCGGATCGCTGCACGAGCTGGCGGCCTGGGCCGCCGATGGCGTACTCGGCGAGATCACCGTGGTGTTGGCCGGCGCGACCGTGCGCGCTGATCTGCCTGCGCTGGTGATCGAGGTGAATGCTCTGGTCGAAGCGGGGATGGGCGTCAAAGACGCTTGCGCGCAGGTGATTGCCGCGACACCGGGTGCGCCGTCACGGCGTGAGCTCTACGACGCGGTGCTGCGATCGCGCGGTTGAGGCGGCTCCTGCCCCGATGATCGGCGCCGCCTTGTGCAGGCACTCGTCCCATTCGGCGTCGGCGTCGGAGTCGGCGGTGATGCCGCCACCGGATCCCAGTACCGCGTTGCCGGTCGAGTCGAATTCCACGGTGCGGATCGCGACGTTGAGCTCACAGCCCGCGATTGGCGAGGCCAAACCGACTGTGCCGCAATAGACGCCGCGCCGATATTGCTCCCACTGTGAAATCAGTTGTCGAGCACGCAGTTTGGGTGTGCCGGTCACCGAGGCGGGCGGGAACGCGGCATCGAGCAACGCCGACGTCGGCACCTCGACAGGCATCAGCGCCGACACCGTCGACACCAAATGCCACACCCCCGGCGCTGGCCGCACCACCAGCAACTCGGGCACGGTGACCGATCCGGTGACCGCGACCCGGCTTAGGTCGTTACGGACCAGGTCGACGATCATGACGTTCTCGGCGACATCCTTGACCGAGGCTCTCAGCGCCGACGGGGGAGCGGACAGCGGCAGCGTGCCCTTGATCGGGCTGGATGTGACGACGTCGCCACGGCGGCACACGAAGAGCTCCGGTGACAGCGAGGCCACGGCCCCCCAGGGGCCGGCGACGTAGGCCGCCCGCGCGGGCGCGGTGCGCGCGACACCGTCGATGAAGAAGTCCAGCGGTTCCCCGTCGAGCGTGCCGGCGAATTGCGTGCACACGCAGGCCTGGTAGACCTCGCCCGCGCGGATGGCCTCCAGGCAGGCCAGCACCCCGGCGCGGTGCGCGCGGCGGTCGGCCGCGTCCCAGTCGATCCGATATGGTCGCGGCGGCACCGGAGCCGCCAAGGCCTGGGCCAGCCAATCGGGCATTGCAGCGCCCGAGAGGCTCTCGAACCACCACTGCCGGTCACGGTCGCAGCGCAGCACACAGTCCGTCCAGCCGCCGGCAGCTTCGGGAATGCGGGGAGGCCGACCGCCGGAGCCCGGATCGGGATAGGACAGATAGCCGATCCAGCCGCCGCCGACCGCCGTGCCGTCTGAACCGGGTCGCACGGCGAACGCGTCGGCCAGGTTGACGGGTTGCACCGACACGCTCGGCGCGATCACGGCCAGCGCGCCGAACCAATCGCCGGTCAGCGCGGCCGGCGGCGGCAGGTCCAGCCGGTCGGTGGCGTCGCCGATGGCGCGTAGCAGCTGGGGAGCGCTGCCAAGATCGCCGAGCCGGTCGATTCTCACCCCACCAGCTTTGCAGAACGCTCAGCCGCGGCTGATGGTGCGTGCGGTCGCGACGGCGACCAGCTTGTCGGGATTGCGCATCGCGTAGAAATTGCTGATCTTGCCGTCGACGATCTCGACGGTGAACACTCCCTCCAGGTGGTCGGCCTGGTAGATCAGCAACGCCGGCGCGGCGTTACAGATCACCATCTCTACCCGGACATCGGGCAGTCGCATCCCCCGGCCGATCAGCCCGACGACCGCCCTCGCGACCTTGTCGGCCCCGATCACCGGCCGACGTGCCGCGCTGGCCTTGCCGCCGCTGTCGGCGGTCCACGCCACATCGGGTGCCAGCATCGACATCACCGCCTGCACGTCGCCGCTGGCCGCCGCCGCCATGAATTCCGCTGTGATCCGCGCGTTCTGCTCCGGGTCTACCGGGGCGAAGCGGCGGCGTCGGGCGTGTACGTGTTCGCGGGCCCGGTGCGCGATCTGCCGCACGGTAGCCGCCGGCTTGTCGACGGCCTCGGCGATTTCGCCGTAGTCGAATCCGAACACCTCCCGCAGCACGAACACCGCGCGCTCGTCGGGACCCAACGTCTCCAGCAGCACCAGCATCGCCATCGAAACCGATTCGGCCAGTACGACATCGGCCGATGGATCCTGTTCCTCCAGCAGCAGTGGCTCGGGCAGCCACGGCCCCACGTAGTCCTCTCGACGGCGGGCACCCGCACGCAGCGCGTTGAGCGCCTGGCGGGTGACCAGTCGGGCCAGATAGGACTTGGTGTCCTGCACGGCCGACAGGTCCACTTGGGCCCAGCGCAGATAGCTGTCCTGCAGCACGTCGTCGGATTCCGTTGTGGAACCGAGGATTTCGTAGGCGATGGTGAACAGCAACGGCCGCAGCAGCACGAACCGTTCGGCGTGGTCGTCCGACCTCGTCATGGCACGGTGACCATGTCAGACGCGAGCCTCTCGGACCGTTTGCCGCCTTTGAGCCAGCGATACCAGCCGGGCTTGGCGGCCTCGCGACGGATTCCCCATACCGTGCCCTTGCAGATCGCTTCCTTGATCGACGCGGCAACCCGACCGCCGATGGCCAGGTTGATCGGCGTGTCATCGGGACGGGCGAGTTGGATGGTCCCGTACGAGCGGCCCACGCTGATGCACTGCCCGACGAAGGCCTGGTTGACCGCCGCGGGCGCGGTGCCGGCGATGCGGCTGAGCACGGTGTTGGCGGCCTGGGCGCCGAGCGGAATGGCGGCCTGGCAGCTCATCCGCAACGGTCGGCCCGACGGTGCGGCGGCGTCGCCGGCCGCCACGATACGGGCGTCGTCCACGCTGGTCAGTGTCTCATCGGTGAGCAGCCGGCCCAGCGCGTCGGTGCGAAGCCCGCTGCGCGAAGCGAGATCCGGCACGCCGAAGCCCGCCGTCCACACCGTCACCGCGCTGGGCAAGATTGCGCCGTCGTCGAGCACGACCGCGTCGGAGTGGACCTCGCGGACCGTCGCGGTCTCGAGCACGTCGACACCGAGTCGGCGCAGCCATTTGCCCACCGAGCGCCGGCCCGTTCGGCTCAGCGACGGACCCAGCAGTCCGCCGCAGACCAAGCTCACCCGCCGGCCTTGTTCGGCCAATTCGGATGCCGTCTCGATGCCGGTCAGCCCGGCGCCGATCACGGTGACGGGTGCGTCGGGATGCAGCTCGTCGAGTGCGTCACGCAGCCGCTCGGCATGCTCGAATTCAGCAACCGGGTAGGTGAATTCGGCTGCGTCGGGCACCGCAGCGGGCGGCATGCCGGTGCTGCCGACCGCATAGATCAGGTAGTCGTAGTCCAACACATCGCCGGACGTCAGCTCGACCTGACAGTCGGCGGCGTTGATTCGCTCCGCGTTGTCGACGATCAGCCGAATGCCCTTGCCGAGCAGGGTTCCGTAGTCGACCACGGCGCTTCCGCTGCCTGCGGCCAACTGGTGCAACCGGATTCGCTCGACGAAAACCGGACGTGGGTTCACCAACGTGACGTCGACGTCCGGGCGCAGCCGCAGATGGTTGGCGGCCAGTGTTCCGGCGTATCCGCCGCCGATCACGACGATGTGAGTGCGCTGGGCGGTCATTGTTGTCTCCTGTTCTCGGGGTGTGCTGCCCTCAAGACACCGCGCGAACAGCGGATGTGACACCGCGGGAGCCGTTGTGACCAGGCTCACGTCGGCGGCGGTGTCGTGGCCGAGAATGCCGCGACCAACAGATCAACGCGCGTGGCCCGATATTCGGGACGTAACCGGCCGCCGCGGTCCAGGGTGATCAAGCCGTGCAGCGACGCCCAGACCACCTCGGCGAGCGTGTCGGCATCCCGCGCGCCGGCAACCATGTCCACTGCCGCGCGCAGCTCGGCGAAGGCCGCATTCAACTCGGGCGGGGTATCCGCGGCGGCGAACCGCAGCGTGGTGGCGCGGGTGAACATTGCGTCGAAGAGGCTGGGATTGTCGTGGGCGAACCGGATGAACGCGTGGGCGACTCGCGCCAAGGCGTCCTGGCCGTCGGTGGCACCCGTGCGCGCTGACGAGAGCGCGTCGGCCAGCTCACCGAATCCCTGCACGGCAACCGCGGCGACGATTCCGTCCATGCCGGAGAAGTGCTTGTACAGCACCGGCTGGCTGTACTCGATCTCGGTGGAAAGCCGGCGGGTGGTGACGGCGTCCCAGCCCTCGTCTTCGGCGAGCTTCCGTGCGGTGTCGGTGATGAGTTGGCGTCGCGCTGCCCGGTCCCGGGCCCGACGGTCTTCGATGGCCATTGACCCATGTTAGCGCCGATATAAAAACTAGCAATGCTATTGACACGATCAATGCTAAGGGTTAGCGTTGCTAACACCAAAGCGAGAAGAGGAGAGCGCGATGACACAACCTGCTGGCTGGTTCGCTTTGATCGCGGTGTTGGGCACCGCGGTGGTCTACGGCACCGACGTGTTCTGTGCGATGGTGCAACGGCCCGCGCTGGCTCGGATCGACGACCAGGCCTTGCTCGCGGTGATGGGCAACGTCCATCGTTACGGCGACCGGCGGATGCCGGTGCCCGGGGTGATCGGCATGGTGGCCGCGGCGATCAGTGCCGGGTCCGCCGCGGCGTCCGGCCACTGGACGCAAGCCGGCACGGCTGGTGTCGCCCTTGGCCTGCTGCTGATTTGGCTGGTGGTCTACCTGCGAGTGAGCAAGCCGATCAACCAGCAACTGACCGCCGGGGCCGATCATCCCGATCTGCCGACGGACGCCCCTGCGCTGCAAGAGAACTGGGACAATGTGATCGTAATCAGGGCCACGTTGCAAGGTCTGGCGGTTGCGGCGCTGTGCTTGACGCTGCTGGTCTGAACTGCGGCACCGAATAATCGAAAGGAAACAAGAAAATGGTCAATTACAAGCGGTTATTCATGCGCGCGGGCCCGCTGTTCAATGCGCCGGTGGCGGCTATAGCGAACTCGCCCCGCCTAGGGGCGCGACTGCGGCGCAGTGTCACGATGATCACCTACACGGGGAGGCGTTCGGGACGGACGTTCACTACTCCGGTGGCATACCGCCGCCGCGGCGACGACATCGAGATCGCGGCAAACCTGCCTGATGCGAAGACGTGGTGGCGCAACTTCGTCGGTGACGGCGGACCCGTATCGCTGACGCTGGACGGCGTCGAGCGCGAGGGGCACGCGGTGGCTCACCGAGACGACAAGGGGCGGGTCACCGTCGGGGTACGCCTCGCTCAGTCGACTTGATAGCGCGGGAAGACCCCCGCGGGCGCGGGCAGCACCGTGCCGGGCGCCAGCCGGGCGCCCACCGCGTCGAAGCTCCGCTGTTCCTCGGACTGGCCGAGTAGGTCCAACAGCTTGCCGGCGGAATCGGGCATCACCGGTTGGATCAATAGCGCCGCAATTCGCACCGCTTCGCAGGTGGTGTAGAGCACGGTGGCAAAACGGGTCTGGTCTGCCGCCGACTCACTCTTGCGCAACACCCAGGGCTGCTGGGCCGAGAAGTACCGGTTCGCTGCGCCGAGCATCAGCCAAATAGCTTCCAGTCCCAAATGCATTGCCTGGTTGTCGAACTCAGTGCGCACGCGTTCCAGTAGGCCATCCGCGATGGTCAGCAACTCGGCGTCATCGGCGCTGAATTCGCCCGGCGTAGGAACGATTCCGTCCAGGTTCTTGGCCACCATCGACAGTGATCGTTGCGCCAGGTTGCCCAATTCGTTGGCCAGGTCGGTGTTGGTCCGGGTGATGATCGCGTCTTCGCTGTAGCTGCCGTCCTGGCCGAAGGGGACCTCCCGCAGCAGGAAATACCGCACCTGGTCCAGGCCGAACGTGTCGACCAGAGTTTCCGGGTCGACGATGTTGCCCACCGACTTGCTCATCTTCTCGCCGCTGTTGAGTAAAAAGCCGTGCGCGAAAACCCTTCGCGGCAGCTCGATTCCGGCTGACATCAAAAACGCCGGCCAGTACACGGTGTGGAATCGGATGATGTCCTTGCCGATCATGTGCAGGTCGGCGGGCCAGTAGCGGCGGAATAACTCGGATTCGGTGTCCGGATAGCCCACGCCGGTGAGGTAGTTGGTGAGCGCGTCGACCCAGACGTACATGACGTGGTCGGGGTGCTCGGGCACTTTCACGCCCCAGTCGAACGAGGTGCGCGAGATGGACAGATCACGCAACCCGCCGGAGACGAAGCTGACCACTTCGTTGCGCCGCACCTCCGGCGCGATGAAGTCCGGGTTGGCTTCGTAGTGGGCCAGCAACTTGTCGGCATAGGCCGAGAGCCGGAAGAAGTACGTCTGCTCCTCGGTCCAGGTCACCGGGGCGCCGGTTTCGACAGCGATCCGGGAGCCGTCGACGAGCGCAGTCTCCGACTCGACGAAGAACCGCTCGTCGCGCACCGAGTACCAACCGGAGTAGGAGTCCAGGTAGATGTCGCCGGCAGCCTGCATCCGCCGCCAGATCTCCTTGGAGGCCTCGTGGTGGTCGGCGTCGGTGGTACGGATGAACCGGTCGAACGAGATGTTCAGCTTCTCCTGCAGACGCTGGAACACGTCGGAGTTGCGCCGCGCGAGCTCCGCGGTCGGAATACCCTCCGCCGCGGCCGTCTCGACCATCTTGAGGCCGTGCTCGTCGGTGCCGGTCAAAAAGCGGACATCGAAACCGTCGAGCCGCTTGAACCGGGCGATCGCGTCGGTGGCGATGTACTCATACGCGTGCCCGACGTGCGGCGCGCCATTCGGGTACGTGATCGCGGTGGTGACGTAGTAGGGCCTCATCGGCTTTCACCCTATTGTGTGCGCGTGGGTTCCAAACGTCCGCCGCCGCCGGCTCCGGAGCGGCTCAGCCCGCTCATCGACGCGCACACCCACCTGGACGCCTGCGGCGCCGAGAACCCCGACGACGTGCGCGCCATCGTCGATCGGGCGGCGGCGGTCGGCGTCGTCGCGGTGGTCACCATCGCCGACGACCTGGCGTCGGCACACTGGGTGACACGCGCCGCCGAGTGGGATCCGCGGGTCTACGCAGCGGTGGCGTTGCACCCCACCCGCGCAGACGCGCTGACCGACGCGGCCCGAACCGAGATCGAACGGTTGGCGGCGCACCCGCGGGTGGTGGCGATCGGTGAGACCGGTATGGATCTGTACTGGCCGGGCCGACTGGACGGCTGCGCGGAGCCGGCTGCACAGCGGGAAGCGTTCGCCTGGCACATCGACCTGGCCAAGCGCACCGGCAAACCGCTGATGATCCACAACCGCGAAGCCGACGCCGAGGTGCTTGACGTGCTGCGCGCCGAGGGCCCGCCGGACACGGTGATCTTTCACTGCTTCTCCTCTGGTGCGGACCTGGCGCGCGCCTGCGTCGACGCCGGCTGGCTGGTCAGCCTGTCCGGGACGGTGAGTTTTCGTAACGCGCGTGAGCTGCGGGAAGCCGTCCCACTGGTCCCCGTGGCCCAGCTGCTGGTGGAGACCGACGCGCCGTTTTTGACTCCCCATCCCTACCGGGGCGCGCCGAACGAGCCGTACTGCTTGCCCTACACCGTGCGGGCGCTGGCCGAGCTGCTGGCTCGGGCCGCCGACGAGCTGGCCGAGATCACCACCGGCAACGCCCGGGCCGCCTACGGATTAGCAGCAGAGAGTTAAAAGACCGTTAAGGCGAGCGTCCGGAGTTGCTCTATCTTGGCCGGTTCGTTACCGTCTTGTGATCGACGGTGGGGCCCTTGGTGGCCCTTTTGTTTTGCCACTGCACAGTTACTGAAGTTGTTGTCGAGGTCGGGGATACACGCGCGTTGAACGTACTGACGAAACTCCACCAGGCTCCGTCACCGGCTTTGCGACTCCTCGTCACGGGCTTTCTGCTGGTCTTAGCCTTCGCCGGCGCCTTTGCGGTGGCGGACTACAAGACGGTGACGCTCAGCGTCGACGGAACCGCCATGACCGTGACGACCATGAAGTCGCGGGTGATCGACATCATCGAGGAGAACGGGTTCAACGTCAGCGAGCGTGACGACCTGTATCCGGCTGCCGGCGAACGCGTTCCGAACGCGGCGAACATCGTGCTGCGGCGCAGCCGACCGCTGCAGATTTCGCTGGACGGCCAGAACACCAAGCAGGTGTGGACGACAGCGTCGACGGTCGACGAGGCGCTGGCCCAGCTCTCGATGACCGACACAGCGCCGGCCGCGGCTTCGCGGGCCAGCCGTGTCCCGCTGGCCGGGATGGCCCTGCCGGTCGTCAGTGCCAAGACGGTCGAGCTCGACGACGCCGGCGTGGCACGTAACGTCCACCTGGCCGCCGCCCGGGTGGGCGACCTGCTGGCCGGTATCGGCGCGCCGCTGGAACAAAGCGACCAGGTCGTTCCGGGCGCGGCCGCACCCGTCATCGACGGCATGCACATCCAGGTGACCCGCAACCGCATCGAGAAGGTCACCGCGCGGGTGCCGCTGGTTCCGCCGAAGAAGCGGATCGAGGACCCGGACATGAACAGGGACCGGCAGGTCGTGGTAGACCCGGGCACCCCGGGCACCCAGGACGTGACGTTCTCGGTGTCGAAGGTCAACGGCGTCGAGACCGGCCGACTGCCGGTCGCCAGCCACGTGATCACGCCCGCCCGCGAGGCGGTGGTGCGGATCGGCACCAAACCCGGCACCGAAGTTCCGGAAGTTGGCAACGGAGAGATCTGGGACGCCATTTCGCGCTGCGAGGCCGGCGGAAACTGGGCGATCAACACCGGAAACGGCTACTACGGCGGCGTCCAGTTCGACCAGAACACCTGGGAGCGCAACGGCGGCCTGCGGTTCGCGCCTCGTGCCGACATGGCAAGCCGGGAAGAGCAGATCGCCGTCGCCGAGGTGACGCGGGCCCGCCAGGGCTGGGGAGCGTGGCCGGTGTGCAGTGGACGAGCGGGTGCGCGCTGACCATCCGGTTGCTCGGGCGGACCGAGATCCGACGGTTGGCCAAAGAACTCGAGTTCCGGCCTCGTAAATCGTTGGGGCAGAACTTTGTTCACGACGCCAACACAGTGCGCCGGGTGGTGTCATCGTCCGGAGTCACCCGTAACGATCACGTTCTGGAGGTCGGGCCCGGCCTGGGATCGCTCACCTTGGCGCTGCTGGACCGCGGGGCGACGGTTAGCGCCGTCGAGATCGACCCGTTGCTGGCCGGCCGGCTACCGAAGACCGTCGCCGAACACTCGCACAGCGAAATTCACCGGCTGACCGTGCTGAACCGCGACGTGTTGTCCATCGGGCCGGCCGATCTCGCTGCCGAGCCGACGGCGGTGGTGGCCAATCTGCCCTACAACGTCGCGGTTCCGGCGCTGCTACACCTGCTCGCCGAATTCCCGTCGCTGCGCACTTTGATGGTCATGGTGCAGGCCGAGGTCGCCGATCGGCTCGCCGCGGAACCGGGTGGCAAGGACTATGGCGTGCCGAGCGTCAAGCTCCGTTTCCACGGACAAGTCCGCCGGCATGGCATGGTGTCGCCGACCGTGTTCTGGCCGATCCCGCGCGTCTACTCGGGACTGGTACGTATCGACCGGCATGCGAACCCCTCCTGGCCGACCGACGCGGCCTTCCGGCAGAACGTATTCAAGCTGATCGACATCGCATTTGCACAGCGGCGCAAGACATCTCGCAACGCCTTCGTCGAGTGGGCGGGTTCGGGCAACGAGTCCGCGAGCCGACTGCTCGCCGCCAGCATCGACCCCGCGCGCCGCGGTGAGACGATGACCGTCGACGAGTTCGTTCGGCTCTATCAGCGCTCGGGTGACGCAAGCGATCCCAACCCCGGGGGTCGGGGCCTGTCCCAACCGCACGCTTCGGCCAGCTGACCCACCACGCGACGCGCTTCGCCGGTCGCGGGCGATAGTCTCGTGCGGTGCCGATAGACGGGAGCACCGCTGCTCAGTGGGTGCCCACTGGGTCGGTCACCGTACGGGCGCCCGGGAAAATCAACCTGTATCTGGCGGTCGGAGACCTTCAGGACAACGGCTACCACGACCTGACGACGGTCTTTCACGCCGTCTCCCTCGTCGACGAGGTCACGGTCCGCAACGCTGATGTGCTCTCGCTCGAAATCACGGGCGAGGGCGCCGACCAGCTACCTCTGGACGAACGCAACGTGGCCTGGCGGGCGGCCGAACTGATGGCCGAACACGTGGGTCGGTCACCCGACGTTTCGATTGCGATCGACAAATCCATCCCGGTGGCCGGTGGGATGGGCGGCGGCAGCGCAGACGCGGCGGCCGTGCTGGTCGGGATCAACTCGCTGTGGGAACTCGGGGTGCCGCGTCGCGACCTGCACATGCTGGCCGCGAAGCTGGGCAGCGATGTGCCGTTCGCGCTGCACGGGGGCACCGCGCTGGGCACCGGTCGCGGCGAGGAGCTGGCAACTGTACTGGCCCGCAACACTTTTCACTGGGTGCTGGCCTTCGCCGAGGGCGGGCTGTCCACCCCGACGGTGTTTGGCGAGCTGGACCGGCTCAGGCTGGCCGACCGGTCCGACGCCGGGAACCTGCCGCGGCTCGGTGAGCCCGGTCCGGTCCTGGCAGCGTTGGCTGCCGGTGACCCGGAGCAGCTGGCACCGCTGCTGGGCAACGAGCTGCAGGCGGCGGCGCTGAGTATGAAGTCGGCATTGCGCCGCGTCTTGCGGGCCGGCGTCGAGGCCGGCGCGCTGGCGGGCATCGTCTCGGGTTCCGGGCCGACGTGCACGTTCCTGTGCCGGTCAGCACCTTCGGCGATCGACGTCGGCACCGAGCTCTCGGGGGCGGGTGTCTGTCGCACGGTGCGGGTAGCCAGCGGTCCGGTGCACGGCGCCCGGGTGGTGCCCGCACCGGCGGCGGGCGCTTGACGCAGGGCCGAATTTTAGGGCAGAGTTTGTTAGTTACTTAAGAGGAGTTTAAGATGTTCGGCGGTGATGAAAACCGGCCAAGCAATGCCCCTGATTCTTCCGCCCGCCGTCTATGCCGGCGGGCGTGCCGTGAACCCCATTGGTCGTCGCCGTGTCCTCGCCGACGCTGCGACGCTGCGTGAGGTTATCGCTCCACCACCGATTCGAGACGAAATCGCTCCCCAATTGTGGGCGCGCAGCTGTCCCAAAGGGTGCTTGAGCAGGGGCAGCATTAAACGCTGGGCGTTGGCGCGGGAACCGAGGAGGCAATCGTGAGCAGGTTTACCGAGAACATGTTCCGAAACGCTCATCAGAGTTCGCGGGGCATGGTCACCGGCGAGCCGCACGAGCCCGTCCGGCACACCTGGCTCGAGGTGCACGAGCGCGCCCGCCGGGTGGCCGGGGGTCTGGCCGCGGCCGGCATCGGACATGGTGACGCCGTCGGCGTGCTGGCCGGGTTCCCGGTGGAGATCGCACCGACCGCGCAGGCCCTGTGGATGCGTGGCGCCAGCCTCACGATGCTGCACCAGCCGACGCCGCGCACCGACCTCGCCGTCTGGGCCGAGGACACCATGAACGTCATCGCGATGATCGAGGCGAGTGCCGTGATCGTCGCCGAACCGTTCCTCGTCGCCATTCCGGTGCTCGAGGAAAAGGGCATCAAGGTGCTCACGATCAGCGACCTGCTCGAGGGCGAGCCGATCGATCCGATCGAGACCGACGAAGACGACCTGGCGCTGATGCAGCTGACGTCAGGCTCGACTGGATCCCCGAAGGCGGTCCAGATCACGCACCGCAACATCTACTCGAACGCCGAGGCCATGTTTATCGGGGCGGAGTACGACGTCGACAAGGACGTCATGGTCAGCTGGCTGCCCTGCTTCCACGACATGGGCATGGTCGGATTCCTGACCATCCCGATGTACTTCGGCGCCGAACTCGTCAAGGTCACCCCGATGGACTTCCTGCGCGACACGCTGCTGTGGGCCAAGCTCATCGACAAGTACAAGGGCACCATGACCGCGGCGCCCAACTTCGCCTACGCGCTGTTCGCCAAGCGGTTGCGCAACCAGGCCGAGCCCGGCCAGTACGACCTGTCGACGCTGCGGTTCGCGCTGTCCGGCGCCGAGCCAGTCGACCCCGCCGACGTCGAGGACCTGCTGGATGCAGGCAGGGCCTTCGGGCTGAAGCCGTCGGCCATCCTGCCGGCCTACGGCATGGCCGAGACGACGCTGGCGGTGTCGTTCTCGGAGTGCAACGCCGGCCTGGTGGTCGATGAGGTCGACGCCGACCTGCTGGCTGCGTTGCGCCGCGCCGTGCCGTCCAGCAAGGGCAACACCCGGCGGCTGGCATCGCTCGGTCCGCTGCTGAAGGATCTCGAAGCCCGCGTCGTCGACGAGAACGGCGAGGTGATGCCCGCCCGCGGCGTCGGCGTCATCGAGTTGCGCGGTGAATGCGTGACACCCGGCTACATCACGATGGGCGGTTTCCTGCCCGCCCAAGACGAGCACGGCTGGTACGACACGGGCGATCTGGGCTACCAAATGGAGAACGGCCACGTCGTGGTGTGCGGCCGCGTCAAGGACGTCATCATCATGGCGGGCCGCAATATCTACCCCACCGACATCGAGCGCGCCGCAGGCCGCGTCGAGGGCGTGCGCATCGGCTGCGCAGTCGCGGTCCGGCTCGACGCCGGACACTCGCGGGAGACCTTCGCCGTCGCGGTCGAGTCCAACGCCTACCAGGACCCGGCAGAGGTGCGGCGCATCGAGCACCAGGTGGCCCACGAGGTGGTCAGCGAGGTCGACATGCGGCCGCGCAACGTGGTCGTGCTCGGCCCCGGCACCATCCCGAAGACGTCGTCGGGCAAGCTGCGGCGCGCCAACTCGGTCACGCTGGTCACCTAGTAGCCCGGCGGTTCAGGCAGCACGCCCGGACGAGCGCCGCTGTCGCGTCAGCCCTTCGAGAGTTGTTGGGGGCAGTAGAATTTCGCTGAAATCATGGCGAAATCGGAAGCGTCTTCCATGTTGAACCCCGGATTGTGGGTTTTCAGATCGTGGACTAGCTCCAAGCCCGATTCGCCGTTGTTCAGGCAGCCGCACACCGCTTTGCCGGCACCGACAGCTCCAGCCGGGTTGGGAAAATGGATGCCGACTTGCTGCAGAGCACCGATGAAGCCCGTGTCGTCACCGCTGGCGTCGCTCGGATCGCTGTAGGCCGGCGCGGCCAGGCCGATTGCGGTTGAAATGCCGAGTACCGCAAATAGCGTTTTCATGATTTACCTTTCTTCCATACCCAAACATGTTGTGGATCAGGGTTATTGAGCGTTTGGCGGCGCGACTTTGGCCTTGCCGCGTTTGGACAGATGCACGGCGTGGATGCCGGGTTTCTTCGAAAGTTGCTCGAGCAGACTGTCGAGGCCGTCTTGATCGACCGTGTGATGCTGTACGGTTTCGGGCTTCTCCGATATCTGTGCAACCAGACGCTTCAGCTGCTCGGGCGACTGTTTGTTCTTGAGGTCTTTGAGCGGGGTGAGACGACCGCGGACGCCGCTGCCGGCCGCCACGGTGGGAGCCCCGGCGCCGATGGCGCTGCCGAGCATCCCCGCCATCGACATCGAACCGAACAGCCCGGCCTCACCGAGCGCGGCCGCCGGCACGGCCTCCGGCCCGGCGGCCGACAAGGCCGCAGCCACCGTCCTGATATCCGGGGTGGCCGCGGCCCAACTTGGCGGGACGGACAGCTTTCCGACCAGCGTGCCGGCATTTCCCATATCCGCCGACACCGAGCTGGTCAGCCACCCTCGGCCCCACCAAGGACCGACCAGCCCGCCTCCCAGCCCCTCTTTCGGGGCCAGGCCAAACCCGGGGGCAGGGGTGAACTTGAGGAATTGCGATACGGGGAAGTTGGTGAGCAGGCCGAGGTCGTTGAATTGCGTGGTAAAGCCAAGCGGCACTTTTATCGCCGAGAACAGGGCCGTGTACGTCGATGCCCCGGTGGGACCAAAGAGGTCGTTCAGTAAGCCGTTGACGGTGGTTGTGTAATCGGTGCTGAGATTCGCCAGCCATTGCAGCAACGGCGAGCCTGTTGAGGTTGTCG
>DASQRI010000628.1:0-3120 GCA_035642975.1 Mycobacterium sp. | reverse complement strand
GAAGATTGCAGCGGTGATGCCACCGAAGGGGCCCACCATGTTGGCCCACTCAGGTTGTGTCCTGCCGCGCACGACATCGCCCGCAACCTCCAAGTCAATCGCGCGGTCCAAAGCATGTACTTCGGGCATGGGTGATTCCTTAGCGGGCTTCGGGTTTGGCGGCTGTGAGCAGCTCAGCCTATGCCCGGTGACGCCGCGGCACCGACCCGGCGTTACGGCGCTGAGGCTAAACGGCGCTCAGCCCAGCGCCGCCTTGGCGTCGGCAAGGTTCTCGGCACCAAGCACCAGTCGGGTGTTAGTGGCGAGGTAGGCGGTTTCCAGGTTGACCTTCGCCGCCCCGAGCCTCTTGACGAGCTCGCCGAGCGCGCCGGGACGGTCCTGGACGTCCAGCACCATCACCTCTTGCTCTTCGACGATTTTGATTCCGGCGCTCTGCAGGGCTTCGAACGCCGAAGTGGCGTCGTGCACCAGGATGTGCACCTCTGCGTGCCCTCCGCCGCTGGTCAGCGCACACAAACCGGCGATGTTGACGCCTGCCCTGCCCAGCACGTCGCCAAGCAAGGCCAGCTCGCCGGGTTCGTCGTCGAGATAAAGCGTCAAATCGGTCGCCATGACGCGCTCCCCTCGCACCGGGCTTGTCGGTAGGACCAACGCTACTGCGTATGCCGTTGCGGGAATACCCGCGATTTTCACTCGCGCCCTCGGCGCGGCTTCGCCCCGGCTCGCCGTCTGAGATCCACGAAACTTCGATGAGCTTTTCTAGACTGCGGCTGTGGCCTTCGACGCGGCGTTTGCTCGCGATGTTGTTCTGCCGTTGGCACAGGCGGCTTACACCGCGATGGGTGGTGGCCTCGTCACACTGCCGTCTGGTTACAGCCAGACCCATGTCATCCGGGCCGACCCCGGCGTGCTCACCACGATGGTGGCACCTCGCCCCGCGGTGGCCGAGATGACCAAAAGCACCCGCATCTTCGGGCTTATGGGCCGTAACGCAACCAGTCGCACCGCATTTGTGTCATTTCGCGGCACCGCCGACACCGAAGAATGGGTGGCCGACCTCGACGCGGTTCCCGACGACTACAGCCCGATCGCCGGCTTCGGGCAGGTGCACGCCGGCTTTCAGGACGTCTACGAGCTGGTCCGGGAAGACATTGCCACGAACCTGGCCACCGCGGCCGCCGGCTGCGATCAGATCCTGATCACCGGGCACAGCCTCGGTGCGGCGCTGGCCGTGCTCGCGGCGCCGGACATCTTCCGCAACATGCCACCGAATACGATCGAGCCGCGGCTGATCACATTTGCCGGGCCCCGGGCCGGCTTGAGCGACTTCGCCAACAAATTCAATGCTGCGATCGAAAGCTGTTTCCGGGTGGTGAACTTTCTGGACATCGTGCCCTACCTACCGCCCACGCCGTACGTACACGTCGGTGCGCAAATCACGGTCGACAGCGGCGGAGCGGTCCAGGTCGGCTGGCGGCACAGCCTTGCCGCTTACCAAAAAGGATTGTCCGCCTTCATCGCGGCTCAGCAATAACGGGCGCCCCCGGCACCGGTGGTGTTGCACTCCCCCGCAAGCGGAAGGCACACCCACCAGCACCGGGAGCGGCAATGACGGCGCGCGTGGTCGCCGGACGCCTTCTTAGGCGCCAACCTCCAACACGCCCGCGCGCCACAGCGCGGCGTAGAGCTGACGCAGCGGAATGCACAGCAGCCGAGCAGCTCCTGCAACCAAGAGATCCTCGCCGACCGGCTGGTGCGCAGCGCGCTTGGAGGTCTTGGGCGTCGGCACGGCCATCGGCGCGGAGTCAGGAACTGCCCTGAGCCGGCGGGCGGGCGTCGCCGCTACCACTTCGTCGTACAGTACAGCGGTCATGATCGCCTCCTAAGCGGAAAGTCGAACGGGCATAACGGGATTCGATGTCCGTCCGAAACGGCGCCGAGCGATCTGCTACAAACCACTCGTCCGTGAGGCGATGTGCTACCTAGGCCAAAGAAGGCTCAACTGGAGGGCGACTCGCCGCAGGCCGGATCGGGACGAACGTCCGGATATCGATCCGGACTATCACTGGAACTCATTCGTCCCTCACCTCCTCGCGGTCGCGACACGTGCGGCGTACCGCACAATTCACACGCAAGCAGGAATACAGAACCCGAAGAATTTCGGGAAGCCGCACCCCACTCGTCAGAGTTTCGGCACTACACGCCGTATCCGGAAAATCCGGAAGCCACTTGGGCTCAACCCTTAAGCCGGGAGGAGCTGTCCTGACCCTGGGCGTCTCTCGACGTTCGGGGTCAGTGGCCTATATCCGTGCAGACGCCTCACCTAACGAGGTGCTTACTCCGTCGATGATGCACGAACAATCCGCCCGGGTCAATTCGACACGCCTATGAAGTTTCTGAGTGACACTCAGCACGCTGACCAGCCGTTATGACTACGTGACCAACCGAGTGGCCACATCAATGAGCGGCCAAGGGCGCGCCGGTCCTAGTCCGGTCGCAACCCCTTGATCACCAGCGAGACGATGAAATCGGTGGCCTCGGCGGCTCGCTGACCGCACGGCGCCTGCGCGCGCGGATGTCCTAAGTCACCGGTCGACCAACCCGTTGAGACGTTCGACGGCATCGATGAACTCGGAGACCATCTCCAGCACCACTGACCCGGTCGGCTGCACCTTGTTCAGCGAACCCACCACCTGGCCGACGAAGTAGGTGGCCAGTTCGCGGGCCTTGGCATCGGGTTGGGCGGCGGCCCGGTTGATGCGGATTTGCGGATCGCCGATCAGCGCGCTTTGCAGCGGCATGCCAAGCGGGGCGGGACTGCCGGGCCGCTCCCACTCGTCGGTCCAGGCGGTGCGCAGCATGCGCGCGGGCTTTCCGGTCAACGATCGCGAGCGCACGGTGTCCGACGAGGTGGCGGCCAGGAACTTGTCCTTGAGAACGGGCAGCGTCTCGGCTTCCTCGGTGGTCAGCCATACCGATCCGCACCACACGCCTTCGGCGCCCAAGGCCAACGCCGCGGCGATCTGACGGCCGCGGGCGATCCCGCCCGCGGCCAGCACCGGCACCGGAGCCACCGCGTCGACGACCTCGGGGACCAGGACCATCGTCGAGACCTGGCCG
>DASQRI010000627.1:0-23573 GCA_035642975.1 Mycobacterium sp. | reverse complement strand
ACGTCGAGCATGTCGCGGTCGGCCTTGTCCTTGGGGGGGTTGGCGATCCGCTGGTTCATGATCTCCTGCACCAGCGCGACGAGCTTGACACGGGCCTCGTCACGGCGCCGAAAGCTCTCGATCGGCAGGTTCGGATCGACGTAGCACAGCGGGTCGGTGCCGCGCTCCAACTCGTGGTAGTACTCGGCGAACCGGTGATCGAGTTGCTCGCGGAACTTCAGCCCGATCAGGCAGGCCGTCGAGGTGTAGATGGTCAACTCGGAGAAGAAGTCGAGCAGCTCGATCTCGCCTTCGTCGCCCCAGTTGGCGATCATCTTCTTGACTTCGCCCTCGATGGTGGCGGCGTGGCCCTTCATCTGCTCGCCGCGCAGCGCCGAGTTGTGCAGCATCTCCTTGCGCCGTTCGGGGCTGGCGTCGAAGACCACGCCCTTGCCGAAGATCGGCGTCATGAACGGGTAGGCCTCTGCCTGGTCCAAATCCTCGTCGGCAGAACGGAAGAAGAACTCGTTGGCCCCAGCGCCGGAGAGCAGGATGACGTGCTTGTCGACTAGTTGGAACCAGCCCACGTCACCGCACTCGTCGCGGATGCGCTGCATCAACCCGATCGGGTCGGTGCGGAATTCCTCGAGGTGGCCGTGCTCTTCTTCGCCGCCCGAAACCCGGGGCACGATCGCGGTGGTCATGATGCTGGCATCCCATCTTCGCCGAGTGCGAGTTTCTGACGATCTGTTTTGTCGGCCAACGGGGCTTCGGGCTGTAACTCCATGTTCGCGATGAAGCCACCGCGCGGCGTTTCGGCGACGAACGTGATGGCCCGTCCCAGATCCGCGGCGCGCAGGAAATAGTCGTGGCGGGCCTGACCCCACTTCGCCCAGTCCTCGAGCGCGGGCCCGATCTTTTCGGCCGGCAGGCTCCAGCCCATCGACGTCTTCGTCGGGCCGGGGTGCACGATCGAGGCCCGCACACCGGTGCCCTCGAGCTCCATCTGGAAGTTGGTGACCATCGCGACGAGTGCGGCCTTGGCAGCGCCGTAGGCACCCATGTGCGGGCGCTGGCGCAGCGCCACATCCGAGCCGACGAAGATCAAGTCGCCGCGCTGCCGGTCGAGCATGCCGGGCAGCACCGCGGCGGCCAGCCGGTTAGCGCCGACGAGGTGGATCTGCACCTGCGACTCGAACTCGTCGGTGGTGATCTCGGCGAGCTTGCCGAAGTAGGTGTCGCCCGCGCCGGCCACCAACACCTCGATGTCGCCGAGTGCATCGACCGACTGTGCGACAAAGGATTTCACCGAGTTCGGATCGGTGACGTCTAGATGGAATCCGACCGCCTCGCCGCCGTTGGCGTTGATCTTGCCGACGATGTCGTCAAGCTTCTCGACCCGCCGGGCGCCCAGCGCGACCGGGAAGCCGTGCGCCGCGAGTTCGATTGCGGTGGCCTCTCCGATGCCGGAGGAGGCGCCGGCCACGATCGCCGGCCGGCGTTCGGGCAGGGGGGCAAAGCGCGGCATTTACGAAACCTCCATGGCCATCGGCAGGTGGGCGAACCCGCGGACGTTACTGGAATGCACCCGGACGGAGTTGGCCTCGTCGACCTGGTATCCGCGGATTCGTTTGAACAGCTCGGTGAGCGCCACTCGGGCCTCCATCCTGGCCAGGTGCGCGCCCAGGCAGAAGTGTGCGCCGCTGCCGAAACTGAGTAGCTTGGAACCGATGTCGCGTCCGATCACGTAGTCGTCGGCATCGTCGAAGGCACGTTCGTCGCGGTGCGCCGAGCCGGGCAGCAGCAACAACACGTCGCCCTCGGGGATCGTGGTGTCGTAGAGAGTGAGCTCGCCGGACACCGTGCGGGCCAGGATCTGGCTGGAGGTGTCATAGCGCAGGGTCTCCTCGACCCACAGCGGCACCCGCGACAGGTCTTGGTAGACCGACGTAAGCTGATTGGGATTCTTGTGGCCCCAAAATGCAGCGTTGGCAAGAAGTTTGGTGGTTGTCTCGTTGCCCGCGATCACCATCAGGAACATGAACCCGAGGATTTCCTCATCGGTGAGCCGGTCGCCGTCGATCTCGGCTTCGAGTAACGCGGTGGTCAGATCGTCGGTCGGCTTTTTGCGTCGCTCGGCGATCATCTGCTGGTAGTAGACGATGAGGTTGAGCGATGCCTCGATCGCCGAAGCCGGTACGTCGGTGACGCCGTCCTCGCGGTGCATGACCCCGTCGGCCATCGCGCGGATCCGGTCGCGGTCTGCGACTGGCACGCCCATCAGCTCGGAGATCACGTCCATCGGCAGCTTGCCGGCGAATTCCGCGACGTAGTCGACGGTCGCGCCGGAGCCCGCCTGCTCCAGCATGATGTCGAGGTGTTGCACTGCGAGCTCGGTGACTCGGGGCTCGAGCTCGCGGATCCGCCGCGGCGTAAAGCCTTTCGAGACCAGCGTGCGCAGACGCAGATGTCCGGGATCGTCCATCGCCAAGAACGACATCGTCTTCGAGGCGTGCGGTCCGCGTGACACCGGGTCCAGCGAGACGCCGTCGCGGTTGGACAGCGTGGTGCTGTTGCGGAAACCCTGGTGCACGTCCTGGTGTCGCGACAAGGCCCAGAAGCCGAGATCGTCGTTGCGGTACAGCGGAGCCTCGTCCCGCAGCCGCCGGTAGTACGGATAGGGATCCTCGTGGAAGTCATAGTCGTAGGGGTCGAGCAGCGGCTTGTCGATCTGAACGGTCATCGGTCTTCCCCCGTTTGAAGAATGAGGCCGACCGCGTACGCGAGGTGGTCGGCGATCTGGTGATAGGTGTAGGCCCCGCTGGCGGCGTTGACAAGCGCGCCGAAGAACGCCATCTCGAGTACCGACACGGTGCGCGGATCGGCGTCGGGTCCGATGGCTGACGTGATGCGACGGTGGATCTCCGCGCCGATCCGGTCGCGCACGGACCGTACCGCCGGATCGCCGCCGCCGCCGAGCAATGCCGTCGTGCACGCCGCGGCAACTTCGGGCTCGTCGGCCACCACCAGCGCCAGGTGCCGCAGGGCCTTGTCCACCCGCGTCGGCATCGGCTCGTTGACATCGGTGAAGTAAGGCACCTGGCGCACCAGGTCCAGGTAGACCTCGACGATCAGATGGTTCTTCGACGAGAAGTAGGTGTAGGCGGTCGCCGGGGCCACTTTGGCGCGGGCGGCCACCGAGCGCACGGTCAGGTCGGCATACGACTTCTCCCGCAGGACCTCGACGCCCGCGGCCAGCACCTTGCGGAAGGTTTCTTCCTGGCGTCGGTTGCGCGGCACGTCCCGGGCCGGACCACCGGCGTCGGGGCCAATCGTGACCACTGATTCGCTGGACACATGTCCAAGTTATCCGATAGCGGCGACGCGAGGCAAGCCTGTTCGAGAAAATTCCCGTTGAACGCCGGTATTTGGACCCGGTATGGGTCCCAGGAGCGGCCGACTCTTGCACCTTCCGGGGCGCGAAGACTATGGTTCGACTAGATAATTCCGGACAAGTGTCCATCTACATCAGGCGGAGGCGAAGATGGCGTTGCTGGCCGACGGCGTGAGCGCTCTGCTTATCGACGGCAAGCTGACCAACGGCAGCGAGGGCACCTATCCCACCATCAACCCGGCCACCGAAGAAGTGCTGGGTGCTGCGGCCAATGCCGACGCCGGGGACATGGGCCGCGCCATCGAGGCGGCGCGACGGGCCTTCGACGAGACGGACTGGTCGCGTAACACCGAGCTGCGGGTGCGGTGCGTTCGCCAGTTGCGTGATGCGATGCAGCAGCACCTCGAAGAGCTGCGAGACTTGACCATCGCCGAGGTCGGCGCGCCGCGGATGCTTACCGCAATCGCTCACCTCGAAGTCCCGGTGAACGATTTGGCTTTCGCGGCGGACACGGCCGAATCGTACGAATATCAACAGGATCTCGGCGAGGCCTCGCCGATGGGCATCCCTACCCGGCGCACGATCGTCCGTGAGGCCGTCGGCGTCGTCGGCGCCATCACCCCGTGGAACTTTCCTCATCAGATCAACCTCGCCAAGACCGGGCCTGCGCTGGCCGCCGGCAACACGGTCGTCCTGAAGCCCGCTCCCGACACACCCTGGTGCGCTGCCGTGCTCGGGGAGCTCATTGTCGAGCACACCGACTTTCCGCCCGGCGTGATCAACATCGTGACCTCCAGCGATCACGGCGTAGGCGCGTTGTTGGCCAAGGACCCTCGGGTGGACATGGTGTCGTTCACCGGGTCGACGGCCACCGGTCGTGGCGTAATGGCCGACGGGGCCGCGACCATCAAAAAGGTTTTCTTGGAGTTGGGCGGCAAGTCCGCGTTCATCGTGCTTGACGACGCCGACTTGGCCGGTGCGGTTGGTGTGGCGGGATTCTCGGTGTGCATGCACGCCGGGCAGGGATGTGCGATCACGACCCGGTTGGTGGTGCCACGGGCCCGGTATGAGGAGGCCGTCGCCATCGCGGCCGCAACGGTGGGCGGGATCAAGGCCGGTGACCCGACCGACCCCGGAACCATTTGCGGGCCAGTGATTTCGGCCCGACAGCGGGACCGCATACAGGGCTACCTCGACTCGGCGATCGCTGAGGGCGGGACGTTTGCGTGCGGAGGAGGCCGGCCGGCTGACCGTGACGTCGGTTTCTTCATCGAACCCACGGTGATCGCGGGGCTGGGGAACAACGCCCGCTGCGCCCGCGAGGAGATCTTCGGCCCGGTCCTGACGGTGATTCCGCACGACGGCGATAATGACGCCGTTCGCATTGCCAACGACTCGCCGTACGGCCTGTCGGGCACCGTATTTGGCACCGACCCGGATAGGGCTGCGCGGATTGCCGCGCGGGTCCGGGCGGGCACGATCAATGTCAACGGCGGCGTCTGGTATTCAGCCGATGCGCCCTTCGGCGGTTACAAGCAGTCCGGGAACGGTCGTGAGATGGGACTGGCCGGGTTCGAGGAGTACTTGGAAACCAAAACCATTGCGACAGCGGTCAACTAGAGGAGCCTCAGAGTATGCGGTTCGAAAACAAGGTCGCTATCGTCACCGGATCCGGTGGTGGCATCGGCCAGGCTTACGCCGAGGCGTTGGCGCGCGAAGGCGCGGCGGTTGTGGTGGCCGACATCAACGCCGAAGGGGCTGAAGGGGTGGCCAAGCAGATCGTCGCCGACGGTGGCACCGCCATCAGCATTCCGGTCGACGTGTCCGACCCGGCCTCGGCCAAGGCGATGGCCGATCGCACATTGTCGGAGTTCGGTGGCATCGACTATCTGGTCAACAACGCCGCCATATTCGGCGGCATGAAGCTCGATTTCCTGGTCACCGTGGACCCGGAGTACTACAAGAAATTCATGAGCGTCAACCTCGACGGCGCGCTGTGGTGTACTCGCGCGGTGTACAAGAAAATGGCCGAGCGCGGCGGCGGCGCGATCGTCAACCAGTCGTCCACCGCCGCATGGCTCTACTCGAACTTCTACGGCCTGGCCAAGGTCGGTCTCAACGGCTTGACCCAGCAGCTGTCGCGCGAGCTAGGTGGCCAAAACATCCGGATCAACGCGATTGCGCCCGGCCCCATCGATACCGAGGCCAACCGGACCACCACCCCCAAGGAGATGGTCGACGACATCGTCAAAGGTCTGCCACTGTCCCGGATGGGAACCCCGGAGGATTTGGTCGGCATGTGCCTGTTCCTGTTGTCCGACGAGGCCTCCTGGATCACCGGACAGATCTTCAATGTTGACGGTGGACAGGTGATTCGGTCATGACCAACAGCTTGCGACTCGGCTATATCGGCCTGGGTAACATGGGCGCGCCGATGGCGAAGCGGATGACCGAATCACCCGGTGGTGTAACGGTTTACGATATCAGGGCCGAGGCCATGACGCCGCTGGCCGAGGCGGGCGCGACTCTGGCCGACAGTATCGCCGACGTTGCCGCCGCGGACATCGTCCACGTCACGGTGCTCGACGACGCTCAGGTCCGTCAGGTTGTCGGTGAGCTGGCCGCGCACGCTAAGCCCGGCACCGTCATTGCGATTCATTCCACCATCAGCGACACCACCGCGTCGGAGCTGGCTGAACAACTCAAGCAGCAGGACATACACATCGTCGACGCTCCTGTCAGTGGGGGTGCGGCCGCCGCCGAGAAGGGCGAGCTCGCCACCATGGTCGGTGCCGACCGCGACGTCTACGAGCGGATCAAGCCGGCGTTCAAGCAGTGGGCCTCGCTGGTGATCCACGCCGGCGCCCCGGGCGCGGGGACGCGAATGAAGCTGGCTCGCAACATGTTGACGTTCACCTCGTATGCCGCGGCGTGCGAAGCCATGAAGCTGGCGGAGGCGGCCGGACTGGATCTGCAGGCGCTGGGCCGAGTGGTGCGCCACACGGATGCCCTCACCAGCGGGCCGGGTGCGATCATGGTCCGCGATGATATGAAAACTCTTGAGCCAGAGCACTTTCTGTATCAGCCATTCCTGCATACCCGTGGTCTGGGGGAGAAGGATCTGAGCCTGGCGCTGGCGCTGGGTGAGGCGGTGGCGGTTGACCTCCCGCTCGCCCAGATTGCTTACCAGCGGCTGGCCGACGGTCTCGGGGTACCCCATAGCGAGAAAGAGACGTAAATGGATGAACTTCGCCGCAACGGCCTGGAGAAGATGAACGAGGTCTACGGCTGGGAGATGCCCAACATCGAGGGCGACCCGTACTTCGACCTGACCGTCGACCACCTGTTCGGCACGATCTGGAGCCGGCCGGGATTGTCGATGCGCGACAAGCGGATCATGACGCTGACCGCGGTGACCGCGGTCGGAAATCGCGACCTGGCCGAGATTCAGATCAACGCCGCGCTGCTCAACGGGGAACTCAGCGAGACCGAACTGAAGGAAATGGCGGTCTTCCTCACCCACTATCTCGGCTTCCCGCTGGGGTCGGCCCTCAACGGCGCGGTCGATGCCGTCGTAGCGAAGCGCAAGAAGGCCGCGGCGAAAGGCGCCGGCGAGGACAAGAAGGCCAACGTCGAAGACGCGCTGAAGATGCACTCGGGCGGCGCGCACGACTGAGCCCGGTGGTCAGTAGGGCCGAACCCCTTCGGGCATCACGTATTCCGAGGGAGCCGCGGAGACGGCGTTGATGGTCGTTCCGCCGTTGATGATGCCGGGTGCCATTTCCAACATATTGTTCGGAAACCCGAACGCGGGTTTGGTGAGCGCGTCGAGCCGCGCCAACTCGTCGGTGCTGAGGTTCACATCGACGGCGCGCACGTTGTCGTCGAGCTGTGAGAGCCTGCGTGCCCCGATGATGATCGACGAGACGGCAGGCTGGGCGTGCACCCAGGCCAACGCCACGCTGGCGACGTTCGTTTCATGTGCTTTGGCGATGATTTCGAGTTCGTCGATAACCGCGTAGGTCTCCTCGTTGAGGAAGCTCTCGACGAGCGCGCCTCGATCGGCGTTGTGCTGGCCGGCATTCGCTCGGGTGTACTTGCCGCTGAGCACGCCGCTCTTCAGCGGCGACCACGGGGTGATGCCGAGGCCGAATTCGGTTGCCATCGGAACCAGTTCCTGCTCGACGGCGCGTTCGAGCAGCGAGTACTCGATCTGCAGACCGATGAAGGCCGACCAGCCGCGGAAACGCGCAATGAGGTTGGCTTCGACGATCTTCCACGCCGGAGTGTCCGATACGCCGATGTAGCGCACCTTGCCGGCGCGAACCAGGTCATCGAGCGCGGCCATCGTCTCATCGATGGGGGTGTTCGCGTCCCAGATGTGCAGCCAGTACAGGTCGATGTAATCGGTTTGCAGGCGCCGTAGGGAGTTTTCGCAGGCGCTGATCAGTGATTTGCGACCCGACCCGCCGCCGTTGGGGTCGCCTGGGTACAGGTTGCCGCTGAATTTGGTCGCGAGCACCAGTCGGTCGCGCCGGGCGGGATGCTGCCCGATGTGGTCGCCGATGATCTTCTCGGAGTGGCTCCTGGTGTAGAAGTTGGCGGTGTCGATGAAGTTGCCGCCGAGTTCGGTGTATCGATCGATGATTTGTTGGGACTCTTCCACAGTGGTGCCCCAGCCGAGGTCCTCTCCGAACGTCATCGCGCCCAGGCACAGGGGGCTGACGCGTAAGCCGGACCTTCCGAGTGTCACGTATTGATCCAGAGGCATAGCGGCCACTTTCTGGTAGATTGTTCGATTATGCGTTTGTTCATTATCAAACTAGTTTATTGCTGAACGATATGGCAAGTTGATGGCTGCGGTCGACGCGGCCAAGATCTGGTCGCTCAACTACCGCCTGCTTGTGTCGGTCATTGCGCGCGCGGAGCCCGGCATCTGTGCGCTGGGGCTTGAGTCGAAAGAGCTTTTCGTGCTCGCCGAGATCGACGAGCATCCCTACCCGGCCGAACTCGCCGCGGGATTGTGCATGCCTAAAGCGACGGTGACCCTGTACCTGAAGCGGCTCGAAGCGGCGGGATTGGTCCGTCGCGAGATTGACCCCGCCGATCTGCGGCGTCATCGGCTCCTGCTGACCCCGACGGGGCGCCGGGTCGCCTCCGACGGTCTGGCGTTGCTGTCGACAGAGTTCGACAAGCGTCTCGCACGCCTCACCGTCGCACAGCGGAAGGATTTCAAACGCCTGCTCGAACAAATTGTCTGAATCCCTACGCTAGTCTGACGTCTCGTGCGCGTTCTGGAGCGCCGGTAGCTCGGCGGTGGCCGAACAACGCGATGTGGACATCAGCTCGGGCGAGGGCTGATCGGCTTAGCCCGGATACACCGCAGCGCCGACCCAGCGACGCAAATAATCGCGGAGGCCTTTGCCACGCCGGGGCGGCCGTCCGGGGTCCACAACGAACGACTGGATGATCCGCAGCAAGTGCTCACCCAGCTCGGCCAAATCGTCGTCGCTCAAACCCACTGCGGCCCAATCAACATCGAATCGCCGCAACATCGCGTCGGCGAATTGCAAAGCCACCTCCGAGGTGACCTCTGCGGTGAAACTGGTGCCGCGGTCGCCGGCAAGCAGTAGACCGATGTGCTTGTCAGTGGGTAACCATTCCAGTGCGGTGGCGATTCCTTCGGTGACCGCTTCTACCGGATCGGTGATCCCGGACAAGTGCGCCGCCAACCGGTCGAGGAATCCACTCGCCGCGAGGGTGGCCGCCGCGAGCAGCAGGGCGTCGGTGCTGGGGAAATACCGGTAGACGGTCTGACGCGTGACACCCAGCGTGCGTGCCACGTCGGCGATGCTGAAGTCGGCCCCGCGATTATCGATGGCCTCGCTGGCCGCCGCCAAGATACGCGCGACGGCCTCGTCGTCGGTAGCCGGGGTTGCACCCGCCCACCCATGGGTGCGCACCCCGGAATCCTATGCGGCTAGCCGCGATAGGCGACTTGCAGGTCCTTGATGCCATTGATCCATCCCGACCTGAGTCGGCGAGGCTCTGCCACCACGGAGATGTTGGGCAATTGGTCGGCGATCTCGTTGAATATCAGCTTGATCTCCATGCGCGCCAAGTTGGCGCCAATGCAGTAGTGGGCGCCGTTTCCGCCGAATGCCAGGTGCGGGTTGGGATTACGCAAAATGTTGAATTCGAAGGGTCGCCCGAAGACGTCTTCGTCGAAGTTGGCCGAGCTGTAGAACAGACCGGCTCGTTGGCCTTTTCGGATCGTGACACCCCCGACCTCGACATCCTTCCGCGCGGTGCGCTGGAAGCAGTGCACCGGCGTTGCCCAGCGGACGATCTCGTCGGCGGCGCTCGCCGGTCGCTCGCGCTTGTACAGCTCCCACTGGTCGGGATACTCGGAGAACGCGTTGACGCCGTGCGTCATCGCGTTGCGGGTGGTCTCGTTGCCGGCTACGGCCAACAGGATCACGAAAAACGCGAACTCGGTTTCGCCCAGTGATTCGCCGTCGATGTCGGCTTGGACCAGCTTGGTGACGATATCGTCAGCGGGACAACGACGACGCTCTTCGGCCATGGTGTAGGCGTAGCCCATCAGCTCGGCATGGGCGGTCATGGGATCGCTGTCGAAATCTGGATCGTCGGTGTTCATCACGGCATTTGTCCAGGCGAACAATCGCTCGCGGTCGGCCTCGGGAACCCCGATGAGGTCGGCGATCGCCAGCAGCGGCAGCTTCATGGCGATGTCGTCGACGAAGTTGCCGGTGTCCTTCTCGGCTGCGGCCCGAACGATGTCACGGGCGGCGGACGCGAGCTTCTCCTCGAGTGAGGCCACCGATCGTGGCGTGAACAGCCGGGAAACCAGCTTGCGCAGCCGGGTGTGCTCGGGCGGATCGTGATTGATCAACAGCGCCTTGGTGAGGTCCAGCTGCTCGGCGGTCACCGCCTCGGGCAACCGCATCACGACACCCTTCTCGTTCGTCGACCACAACTCGTTGTCCCGCGAGATCTCCTTGATGTCGTGGTGCCGGCTGACGACCCAATACCCGCCGTCGTCAAAGACGTTGGCACCGGCCGGCTGTTCGTTCCACCAGACCGGCGCCGTTTTGCGTAGCTCAGCGAATTCGGTCACCGGCACCCCGCGCTGGATGACGTCCGGATCGGTGAAGTCGAAGCCGGGTCCGAACGGGCAGAGACTTGGCGTTGTCGTCACGTGCGGTCACCCTCCTTGGTGATCTGAAACACACCTCTACTTAGACCATACATCTAGCTGTCAAGTGTATGGCCAGCGCATTTCTAGCCGTCCGCTGTTGCGGCCGCTCGGCTGGATTTGTCCGGCTCCTTCTCGCGCCGCTCGGCGGCGCGCATCGTCGCCAGACTAAGGTGACGTTTCGTGCGCGTCCTGGTGATCGGCTCCGGTGCCCGCGAACACGCGTTGTTGTTGGCGTTGCGCGACGATCCCCAGGTCGAGGCGCTGGCCATCGCGCCCGGCAACGCGGGCACCGCTTCCCTGGCTGACCAACACGAGGTAGACATCACCTCCGCCGAGGCCGTCGTCGCGTTGGCTCGCGAGGTCCGTGCCGACTTGGTGGTCATCGGCCCCGAGGTGCCACTGGTGCTCGGGGTGGCCGATGCCGTCCGCGATGCGGGGATCGCCTGCTTCGGCCCCAGCAAGGCGGCCGCCCGGATCGAAGGCTCGAAGGCCTTCGCCAAGGACGTGATGGCGGCCGCGGGTGTTCGTACCGCGTCAAGCGAGATCGTGGACAACCCGGCATGTTTGGACGCGGCGCTGGACCGGTTCGGGCCGATTGTCGGCGACCCAGCCTGGGTCGTGAAAGACGACCGACTGGCCGCCGGCAAGGGTGTGGTCGTTACGGCGGATCGCGGCCTTGCGCGCGCTCACGCCGCGGAACTGCTCGAGTCCGGACACCCGGTGCTGTTGGAGTCCTATCTCGACGGTCCCGAGGTGTCGCTGTTTTGCGTCGTCGACGGTGAAACGGTGGTGCCACTGCTCGCGGCCCAGGACTTCAAGCGGGTCGGCGACGGCGACACCGGACCCAACACCGGCGGTATGGGCGCCTACGCGCCGCTGCCGTGGCTACCGGCCGACGTGTACCGCGCGATAGTCAGCGAAATCGTGGAACCCGTTGCCGCCGAGCTAGTCCGGCGCGACAGTCGATTTTCCGGATTGTTGTACGCCGGATTGGCGATCACCTCGAAGGGGCCTGCAGTCATCGAATTCAATTGCCGGTTCGGTGATCCGGAGACTCAATCTGTGCTCGCCCTGCTCGAGTCACCGCTTGGCCAACTGCTCGACGCGGCAGCCAATGGCAAGCTGGCCAGTTTCGGTGAGCTGCGCTGGCGCGACGGCGCTGCCGTGACGGTGGTGCTGGCGGCACAAAACTACCCGGGTCGGCCACGGGTTGGTGACGTGGTGGTGGGCTCGGAGGCCGCCGGGATTCTGCACGCCGGAACGGCCCGTCGCGACGACGGCGCGATCGTGTCGTCGGGCGGCCGGGTGCTCTCTGTGGTGGGTGTCGGCCCGGACTTGGCGACCGCCCGCGCGACCGCCTATGACATCATCGGGTCCATTCGGCTGCCCGGTAGCCACTTTCGCACCGATATTGCTCAAGCGGCCGCCGAGGAAAAGACAAGTCTCTAGTCGGCAGCCTGGATGTGCTCGCGGCGGAAACCAAGCCCCATCGTCCGACCCAGTAACCGCTTGACGAGCGCGGACCGACTCAGCATCAGCAACATCCACAGCGGCGGATCTGTTTTGCTCAATCGGGCGAGATTCGAAGTCTGCTTACCCTGAAGCCACTGCGCGATTTTCGTCGGGGTCTGCCGGCGTTTCTGCACCGCGCGCAGATCGTCGTCATTCACCCGGCCGTTCCGCAGCGGTCCCGCGAGTAAGTTGGCGGCAGCCACCGCATCGGCGATGGCGTAGTTGACGCCGATTCCGCCGACCGGGGACATCGCGTGTGCCGCGTCACCGATACACAGCAGTCCGGGCAGCCACCACTTTCGCAATCGGTTGGCCCGCACTGACAGCAGTTTGACCTGGTCCCAATCGGTCAGTGAGTCGAGGCTAGTGGCCAAAAACGGTGCGGCGGAGGCAATCCGGGACCGGAATGTGGCTAGCCCCTCGGCCTGGACCCGTTCGAAGCCGCCCTTGTCGATGATGGTTCCGCACTGCCAGTACTCGCCACGGTCGATCGCGATGATGATCTGGCCGCCGCCGAGGTATCCGAGCGTTTCGGGAGCCGAGCCGGTACGCGGAAGCCGAAACCACAGCACGTCGATTGGCATCGGAAACTCCGTGAGCGGCAGGCCGGATTGTTCCCGGATGACCGACCATCGTCCGTCGCACGCGACCGTCACGTCGGCGCGGACCTCGAGTGGGCCGGCCGCGCTTTGCGCGGTGACGCCGACGACCCGATCGCCCTCCCACAGCAGGCCGGTGGCTTCGGTGTTCATCTCGAGGCGGAAGGAGGGAAACCGCTTGGCCTTGTCCGCCAGGAAGTTCAGAAAGTCCCACTGCGGCAACCACACCACGTACTTGCAGGTGGTCGGCAGGTGGCGAAAATCGACGAGGTCGAATACCTCGCCGTTGACTGCGATGCCCAGCTGGTCCACCGCCTGGTGCGGGACCTCACGCAAAAACTCGTCGAGGATTCCGAGCTCGTGCATCAGCTCGGTGGTCGACGGATGAACCGTGTCGCCGCGGAAGTCGCGGAGGAAGTCGCCGTGCTTTTCCACGAGCAGGGTCTGCACACCCGACCGGGCGAGCAGATAGGCCAGCATCATTCCGGCGGGGCCGCCACCGACCACAAGGCATGTGGTCTTCCAGTTGATCATTGGGCAGCCCGCCGTGACGCCGCGATCCAGCTGTTCATGACGCGTGCTTCGGCGCGATAGAGCGTGCCGGCCGGTATACCCAGATACCGTTCGATCGCTTCGATGTGCGCGCCATGGGTAGCCACCATCTCGCTGACTTTGGCGGCGTTCGGGGATCGACGGGCGGCTGCCAGCACGTGCTCAGCCATCGCGTTCTGAAGTGCTTGCACGACTGCGACGATGACCGCCCCGGCCTGCTCGGGATAGGCGGTGGCGAACTGTTGCTCGTCGACACCTTGGCGGACAATCACGTTCAGCAGTGGTGCCAATCGTTTCGCTGTCGCGCGATCCACCAACAGCCGGAAGGCGAGGTTGTCGGGTGCATACCACACCGGCAGCATCGCCACCATGAGGTCCTGCCGCTCGGACTTCCAGCGGATGATCTCGCCGAACAAGAGTTGCAGCTTCTTCACGGCCGCCAATGTGGGATCCGCGGCGATCGGCGCAAGCACGCGTTCGGCATCGTCGACCAGCCGTTCGGTGAGGGCTTCGACCACCGCCGGCTTGGAGTCGAAGTAGTGATAGAGGGCGCCCTTGGAGATCTGCAGGTCCTCGAGGATGTCCTGAACAGTCAGGCGCTCATAGCCGTTGGACAGGATCAGCCGTTGCGCGGCGTCCAGAATCGCATCGCGCCGAGTGGCCTGTTCGGCAATGTTGACGGTCCGGGCCATCATCCCTCGCATTATTAAACCGACGGTCGGTTTATTAAAATTGATTGTGACCGATCCGGCTTCCGGGGTCAAGGCTGGAGTGCGGTGTCCGGTCTAGAAACCCACGGCCTGGCCGTCGCGGCGAGGGTCGCTGACCGCAAGATATCCGTCGTCGAGCCGCCAGATCGCCTGACAACTGCCGAACTGGTTGTAGTCGTCGGTGGCGACCAATTGATGGCCGCGACGCGCGAGCTCATCCAGCGTTGACGGCGGAAAACCCCTTTCGCAGCAGACTTGCCGGCCCTGGACCCAGCGAAAGCGCGGGCCATCGCAGGCCGCCTGCGGGTTCTGCCCTTGGTCGACGATGCGAGCTACCACCTGCACGTGGCCCTGCGGCTGCATGGGGCCGCCCATCACTCCGAAGCTCATCACGGGCGCGCCGTCCTTGCTCAAGAAGCCCGGGATGATGGTGTGGTAGGGCCGCTTGTTCGGCCCTACTTGATTCGGATGTCCCTGCTGCACAGCGAAATCCGCGCCACGGTTCTGCAGCGCGATCCCGGTGCCCGGCACCACCACACCGGAGCCGAATCCCAGGTAGTTGGACTGGATCATCGACACCATCACGCCCGATGCGTCGGCGGCGGTGAGATACACCGTGCCCCCGCGCGGTGTCCCGGCAGACGCCGCCTGGGCCCGATGCAGGTCGATCGATTTCGCGCGCTCGCGTAGGTACTCCTTGTCGAGGAGACTCTCCGGGCGCACGGTCATATGGTCGATGTCAGACACGTAGGCCTGTGCGTCGGCGAAGGCGAGCTTCACGGCTTCGATCTGAAGGTGCACGCTGTCGGCGGAATCGACAGGGAGAGCGGCCATGTCGAAATGCTCGAGGATCCCAAGGGCGATCAACGCGACGATGCCCTGGCCGTTCGGCGGTATCTCGTGGATGGTGTAGCCGCGGTATTCGGCCTGGATCGTGCCCACCCAGTCGGCGCGATGCGCGGCAAGATCGCTGGCCCGCATGGCCCCGCCGCTGGTCGCCGCGTGGGCTTCGAGTTTGGTGGCCAGTTCGCCGCGGTAGAACGCCTCGCCGTTGGTCGCGGCGATGGTCTCGAGGGTGGCCGCGTGGTCGGCCAGAACGACCAGCTCGCCGGGTTTGGGCGCCCGGCCGCCGGGCATGAACGCCTCCGCGAACCCGGGCTGAGACCCGAAAAGCGGTACCTGTGCCGCCCATTGGTCCGCGACCGTCGGCGACAGCAGAAAGCCGTTGCGGCCATACGAGATAGCGGGCTGAAATAGCCGATCGAATGGAAGTTTTCCAAACTTGGCATGCAACTCCACCCACGCCGACACGGCACCGGGCACGGTGACGGAATTCCAGCCGAGCGCAGGAACACCGTTGTCGCCGAAGTACTCTGGCGTCCAGGCTGCCGGTGATCGCCCCGACGCGTTCAGGCCGTGCAGTTGCCGTCCGTCCCAGACGATGGCAAAGGCGTCCGAGCCGATGCCGTTGGATACCGGCTCCACCACCGTCAGGGCGATCGCGGTGGCGATAGCCGCGTCGGCCGCGCTGCCGCCGTCGGCGAGCATCCGAAGACCCGCTTGGGCCGCCAGCGGCTGCGACGTGCACACCACGTTGGCGGCCAGGATGGGCTTGCGTGGCCACGCGTAAGGCAGCTCCCATCCGAATGGCGACACCGCTCAGTCTCCGTTTCCGAACCGTTGCGCGACCGCGCGGCGATCCACCGAACCCTTTGCAGTGTGCGGTAACTCGCCGATCACCACGATGTTGGCGGGAACCTCGAACGGCGCGAGCCGTTGACGGCAGAACTCGGCGAGCTCGTCGGAGGTCGGCGTGGCGGATGAATCGGGCACGATCACCGCGGCGACTGTCTCCCCGTAGAGCGAATCGGGGACCCCGAACACCGCTGCCTCAATGACATTGGGGTGGCTGACGAGAACGTTCTCGACGTGCTCCGGCGATATCTTCTCCCCGCCGCGGTTGATCTGCTCCTTGATGCGGCCGCGCAACGTCAGCTCACCGTCCGCCGATAACGATCCCAGGTCGCCGGTGTGCAGCCATCCGTCGGTGAACGTGCTCGCGGTCGCGGCCGCGTTGCCGAGGTAGCCGCGCACCACCGTTTCGCCGCGCAGCAACACCTCTCCGACGCCCTCTGGCGGGCAGGGCCGGCCGTCGTCGCCGGCGATCCGGATCTGCACGCCTGTCGAGCGGCCAACCAGGCCAGACGTCACGGACTCGTCGGCAGCGGTGCTCGCCACCTGGTGGGTGGCCTCTGTCATGCCGTAGGCACTGAGCATCGGCGCACCGAACGCGGCCCCCACCGCCTGTGCCGTCTCGGCACTCAGCGGCGCACTGCAGCTGCGGATGAAGCGCAACGGGGCACGGCCATGATCGGCGGCCACGCCGCGTTGCAGCAGGATCTGGTGAATCGTCGGCACTGCGGTGAACCAGGTTGCGCCGGCGGCGTGGACATCGTCGGCGAACGTTTGGGCGGAAAACCGCCCGCCGGCCGGAATCAGCACCGTCCCTCCCGACGTCAGGCTCGACAGCAGCGCGGCGATCAGCCCATGACCGTGGAACAGCGGCATCACCGCGACGGTCGCATCGTCGGGTCCGAGGCCGTAGGTGGCGATGACGCCGCGGACCGACGACGCCACATTGTCGCGCGTCCAGGGCACCATCTTCGGCGAACCGGTGGTACCGCCGGTGAACATGATCAGCGCGTCGTCGGGCCGCAGTCCGTCGGGCCCGGCACTGGCCGGCGACAGCTCGGCGGTGCTGTCCAGACGGGCAGTGATCGCGCCGTCGTCCCCGTTGACCGTCACCGAGATTGGCCACGACGGCAGCGTCGGCCCGTCGCTCTTGCCGGCTGTGTCGTCGTCGACCAGAACAACGCGGGCGCCCGCGGCCGTCATTCGCGCGTGTTGCTCGGCGACGGGCAGTGCGGGGTCCAACGGGACGACGACGAGGCCCGCGCGCGAGGCCGCTAGTAATCCGACGACGAATTCGGCGCTGCTGCACGCTCGTAGCGCCACCCGGTCGGCGACCACCAGGCCGCCTTGGGTCAGCCGGCCGGCCAGATCGTCGGCCAGCCGGACGAGGTCGCGATAGCTGATCGGTGTGCGCTCGGCGCTGACGACCAGCGCGGTTGCCTCCGGGTGGCGACTCGCCGTCGTCGCGATCAGATCGGTGATACCCGGGCTCGAACCCACGGCGGCGGTGGTCATCGATCAACTCCTTCCTCCGGCGCGAAGCCGGCAGTTAACAAGCACCATGCCGGAAGCCTGGCCAAACGTCCAATATCCATGAACGAACGCTCAATAGGCGGAAACTATCAAACGAAAATATCTGCTGGAGAGCCGAATTCGGCCGATTTCCGATCGGCAGACGTCGGGTATCGTGCATCGTCGTATTCTGGACTTGCAGGTCCATTTTCCGGCCGCCATGCTCGACGTATGGAACTTGGTGCTTTCGGCGTGTGGCAGCCGTCGTTCTTGACGACCGTGGCGATGGCCCGCGAGATCGAGGAAATAGGCTTCCCGACACTGTGGATTGGCGGCGAGCCGCCGGACCTCTCACATGCAGGTGAATTGCTCGCGGCGACCAGCGATTTGATTATCGGCACGAGCATCCTCAACGTCTGGCACGGTGAGCCGACGACCGCGGCTAAGGCGTACCTGCGGCTTGCTGAGCGGTTCCCGGACCGGTTGCTGTTGGGCCTCGGTGTCGGCCACTCCGAGCAGAACCAGCGGTTCGCCAAACCGATGACAGCACTGAACCGGTATCTCGACGTCCTCGACCTATGTGGTGTGCCCGTCGGTGGTCGGGCCTTGGCCGCGCTCGGACCTAGAATGCTCGAATTGGCGCGCCAGCGGGCGGCCGGGGTGGTCCCGTATCTCGTAACCCCTGAGCACACGCGCCGGGCCAGAAGAATTCTGGGACAGGATCTTCTGGTTGCTCCCGAACAGAAGGTCGTCGTCGACGGCCAGGAAGACCGTGCGCGGGCGCTGGCTCGGCCAAGGATCAAGCACCCGTATCTCGGGCTGGTGAACTACACGAACAACCTACGCAGGCTGGGCTTCGCCGACGACGATCTAGCTGGCGACGGCAGCGACCAGCTGATCGACCAGCTCGCCATCCACGGCGATGCCGAGACGGTCGTGCGTGGACTCCGCAAGCACATTGACGCCGGTGCCGACCATGTCCAAATCCAGGTGATCGGGTCACGCCATCTGCCGCATCCCCGGGTCCGCGACGTGTACACGCAGGTCTACGACCGCGAAATCGTCGACACGTACCGCACGCTCGCGGCCGCGCTGAACCTGACGCCCGCCTAGCCGATTTACAACTCGCGGGTTTAGCAAAAGGGGGCGTTCGCATCCCCGCCCGGCAGCACCGGGCGGTCAGCTGCTGCGCAGTGCGGCGATGCCCTCGTCGAGGGCGGCCTCCAGGTAGGACAGGTCGCCGGTGGCGAGCATGATGCCGACGCCGCCCTGGGTGCCGGCCAGCAGCGCCGCGGCGGCCCGATCAGCGTCCGCAGCGATGCTGATCTTGCCCTGGCCCTGCATCGAGCGGATACCGGCGGCGATTGCGCCGTGCCATTTGGCCATCAGTTCGGCCGTGACGGCTTGGGCGCCGGGGGTGGTGCGCCCGATCTCCGACATCAGCACCGCGATCGGGCAGTTTTGCCCTTGGCGCACATAGCGGTCGACCACCGCGTCACGCCAGCGTTGCCAGGCGGCCCAGGAGGTCAACGCTGAAAGGTGCGGCTGCTGATCATCGAGCACCGTCTGCGACTCGAGTGCCGCGACCGCCAGCAGCAACTGGTCCTTGCCATCGGGAAAGTAGTGGAACAGCTGGCTTTTCGACGTCTGCGTGCGGGCCATGATGTCCTCGAGCGTGGTCTGCGCGATACCGCGGGCGCGGATCTCGGCGGTCGCACCCTCGATGATCCGCTGACGGGTCGCGCGGCCCTTCATCGTCAATTTCTGGACTTGCAGGTCCATTTGCAAAGGCGCAGCATGTGGACTCATGAGTCCAAACGATACGCGGTTATCCGGCCGCACAGCACTGGTCACCGGTTCCACCGGAGGCCTCGGAGTCGCCATCGCGAAAGCGCTGGCCGCCAACGGCGCCTTCGTCATCATCAGCGGGCGGAACAAGTCCCGCGGCGATGCCGTCGTCGCCGATATTCGGTCGGCCGGGGGCGACGGCGCTTTCGTAGCCGCCGACCTGGGCGCCGGGGAGCCGGAAATACGGCGCATCGCCGCGAGGGCCACCGAAGCCGCCCAAGGGCACCTCGACATCCTGGTGAACAATGCGGCTACCCTACTGATGCCGACCCCGACCGCTGATGTCGCCGAGCAGGTGTTGCGCGACGCCTTCGGTGTCAACGTCTTCGCACCCTTCCTGCTGACCGGCGTGGTCGCGCCGGAGATGGCGCGCAACGGCAAGGGCGCCATCGTTAACATCGGCTCCATCAACGGACTCCGCGGGTCCAGCGGCTCGGCGGTCTACAACGCCAACAAGGCCGCCATCCATTCGCTCACGAAGTCCTGGGCCGACGAGTACGGTCCGTCGGCGGTGCGGGTCAACGCGATCGCGCCCGGCCCGATCGCCACCGAACGGCAGCGTGAATTCGCCGACCACATCGAACCAATGCTGGCCCGCCTTCCGTCGCGACGGATGAGTACACCCGAAGAGGTGGCTGCCGCGGTGGTCTTCCTGGCCAGCGACGATGCCGCCAATATCCACGGAGCCGTCCTGAGCGTGGACGGAGGCTGGGCGGCGGTTTAGCCGCCGGCCAAGCGGACGACGGCGGTCGAGGGCTAATGGTCGATAGACGGCGTGTATCGGTGCATAGCGGCTTGGTCTTGGACGCCGCCGGGAGATCGGACAACAGTGGGGGCCATGAGCAACCAATCGGCACCCCGCGAGCTGACCGACGGCTTCAACCTGTTTGTCGACGCCTTGAAACTCAACGGAATCGACACCATCTTCGGGCTCGTCGGCATCCCGATCACCGACCTTGCCCGCGTTGCGCAGAAATCCGGGATCCGCTTCATCGGTTTCCGACATGAGACATCGGCCGGCAACGCCGCGGCCGCTGCCGGGTTCCTCACCCACCGACCGGGTGTCTGCCTGACGGTCTCGGCGCCCGGTTTCCTCAACGGCCTGGTCGCGTTGGCCAACGCCACGACGAACTGCTTCCCGATGATCCAAATCTCCGGATCCAGCGAGCGGCCGCTGGTGGACATGCAACGCGGTGACTACGAGGAACTCGATCAGCTCAGCGCGGCACGGCCGTTCGCGAAGGCGGCATACCGGATCGCTCGGGTGGAAGACATCGGGCTGGGTATCGCCCGCGCGATTCGCACCGCGGTCTCCGGACGACCGGGCGGCGTCTATCTGGACATTCCGGGCGCTGTGCTTGCGCAGGCCATTGACGCGCAGCAGGCGGCCAACACGATCTGGCGGGTCGTCGACCCCGACCCACCCCAGCCACCTGCGCCCGAAGCGGTTGAGCGTGCGTTGCACCTGCTGGCGAAGGCGCAACGACCGCTGATCGTCCTTGGCAAGGGTGCGGCATATGCTCAGGCCGACAACGTAATTCGGAAGTTCGTGGAAGACACCGGCATTCCTTACCTGCCGATGTCGATGGCCAAGGGGCTGCTGCCGGATACTCATCCACAGTCCGTCGCGGCGGCGCGCTCGCTGGCGCTGGCCCGTGCAGACGTCGTCATGCTGGTCGGAGCCCGGCTGAACTGGCTGCTGGGCCACGGCGAATCGCCGCCCTGGTCGGCCGACGCGAAGTTCGTCCAGATCGACATCGCGCCTTCCGAATTCGACAGCAACCGGCCGATCGCGGCACCACTAGCCGGCGACATCAGGTCGGTGCTGTCGGCGCTGCTCGATCGCGTCGCCGTCAGCCCGATCGTCGCGCCGGCCGCGTGGATCGATGAGCTCGCCGAGCGTCGGGCCCGCAACGACACCAAGATGCGTGAGCGTCTGGACCAGGATCCGCACCCGATGCGCTTTCACAACGCTTTGCGCGCGGTTCGCGATGTCCTGCAACAGCACCCGGAGGTCTATCTGGTCAACGAGGGCGCCAACGCGTTGGACGTCGCCCGCAACGTGATCGATATGCAGGCGCCGCGGCACCGGCTCGACAGCGGGACCTGGGGGGTGATGGGCATCGGCATGGGCTACGCCATCGCCGCCGCGGTCGAGACCGGACAACCGGTGGTGGCAATCGAGGGTGACAGCGCGTTCGGCTTCAGTGGCATGGAATTCGAGACGATATGCCGCTACCGGCTACCGGTCACGGTCGTCATCCTCAACAACGGTGGGGTCTATCGCGGTGACGAGACCGCGGGCACCGACCCTGCGCCCACCGTCCTGAACGCCGGTGCGCGCCATGAGTTGATCGCAGAGGCGTTCGGCGGCAAGGGTTATCACGTTACGACTGCCGCGGAGTTGCACTCCGCACTGACCGAAGCGCTGGCTTCGAAGGCACCGGCGATCATCGACTGCGAACTCGACCCCACCGCCGGAGTGGAGAGCGGACACCTGACCGGTCTCAACCCGAAAAGTGCTGCCGCCGTCGGGTAATCCTCAGCGGCGACCGGTCATCCCGAGCAGGCGGGCATGGAAGAACTCGCTCAGATCCAACTTTTGCGCGCAGGACGAAAAGGCCCGAGCCACCGGCGATCCCGGCCCGGCAGAGTTGGTGGCGACGGTAATCTGCGCCGTGAGGACCGGGTCGACCAGTTCAAACACTCGAATGTCGCCGGCCATCAAGCTGGTCCACAGCCAGGTGTGCGGGACGATGCAGGCCCAATGCCCGGTGGCGACCTGCGCCAACATCGAAGCAACGGAGTCGGTCTCGACCTGCGGGCTGATCGTGATGCCGTGTTCGGCAAAGGCTCCGTCGATGGCCTGCCTGTCCCGCATGTCCGACGTCAGCAATGCCAGCGGCAACTGCGCCGCGTCCTGCCAGCGCAGCACCGAGGCGCCCGCGGAAAGCATGTCGGCCGGTGCGAGCAACACGTAGCGTTCCTCATACAGCGGCACCAACTCGATGTCCCGGGCCTCTTCGGACAACGAGTGCACAATGGCGGCCTCCAACTCGAAGTCACGGAGCCGTCGGTAAAGCTCGGTGGTGGCCAGGCGGGAATGGATGTGCACCTTCACCAGTGGGTGATCCGAACAGAACGCTGAGAGCACCAGCGACGCTGTGGTGGAGGCGGTCGGTACGGCGCCCAGCCGAAGTGTGCCGGTGACCCCGGACCGCACGGCACGCACCTCGGCCTTGAAAGCATCATGCTCGGCGAGGATTCGTTTGGCCCACACCACCAACCGCTCTCCCTCGGGTGTGAGGCCGACAAAGCTGTGTCCGCGGTTGATCAGGGTGACGTCGAGCTCGCGTTCGAGTTTGGCGATGGCAGCCGACAGCGCGGGCTGGGACACGTAACACTTCTCGGCTGCCCGCGCGAAGTGCCGCTCCTGCGCGACCGCGACGAAGTACTCCAGCTGGCGGAACAGCATCGACACAGTCTCGCAGCGTGCTCTGACGTCGGCAAGCACCCGATATCGTCGCCGCTACGGTAGCTGATACGATTTACGCTTCTAGCGTCTTTTGTAACCCGCAAGCAGATCAATCGAAGGTTGACCTCATGCCAAAGCCTGTCATTGTCAGTGCCGTCCGGACCGCCATCGGGACCTCATTCAAAGGCACATTGGTCAACACGCCTCCTGAGGTGCTCGCGACGACCATCCTGCAAGAAGCTGTGCGGCGGTCCGGAGTCGAGGTGGCCGACATCGATGACGTGATCTTCGCCGAATCCCATTACGGTGGAGGCGATATGGCCCGTTACGCCGCGTCCTCCTCAGGCATGGCGTCGGTTCCAGGTCAGGCGGTCAACCGGCACTGCGCGGGCAGTCTCACCGCGGTTGCCAACGCGGCCGCGCAGATCGGAGCCGGTGCCGAGAAGGTCGTCGTCGGCGGCGGCGTGCAGTCACTGTCGATGACTCCGCTGATGAACTGGCGCATTCCCGGTCCGACCCTGGAATTCGAGGAGCGCTGGATTCCGCCGACCCACGTGGAGACGCCCGAAGCGCCGGGCCGCGACATGTCGATCACCGTCGGGTGGAACACCGCGCAGGCAGTCGGGATCAGCCGCGAAGAGATGGATGCGTGGGCGTTTCGTTCGCACCAGCGTGCCGTCGGAGCGATCGACAGCGGCGCCTTCGTCGACGAGATCGTCCCGTTGAAGATCAACGGTCGTGACGATGCGTTGGTGGAGTTCAGCGTCGACGAGCATCCGCGTCGCGACACCAGCCTGGAGAAGCTCGCGTCGCTGAAGGTGTTGCACCCGGAGATCGACGGGTTCTCGATCACGGCCGGCAACAGTAGCGGTACCAACGACGCGGCTGCCGCATTGATGCTGGCCGACGAGGACTTCGCCCACTCTGCCGGGCTGAAGGTGCTCGGCTCGGTCAAGGCGTGGGCCTCGGTCGCTGTCGAGCCCAGGGACACCGGTTTGGGCGCGGTGAAGGTGATCGGCAAGGTGCTGGACCGGGCCGGGCTGGCGCCCGGCGACGTCACGCTGTGGGAGATCAACGA
>DASQRI010000626.1:0-12824 GCA_035642975.1 Mycobacterium sp. | reverse complement strand
GGTCTGGGCGGCCTGAGCCGAGCTGCCTTCCAACCACGCCACAAAGGGCGCCGCCGCCGCCGCCATCCGCACCGAGCTCGGACCCAACCACGTCGTGCCGGTCAACTGCGTGACCACCGTCTGATACGACGTTGCGGTGGTTTCCAAATCGGCCGCCAACTCGTCCCACGCCGATGCGGCCGCCATCAACGGCCCCGACCCCGCCCCGGAATACATCAACGAGGAATTGACCTCTGGTGGGAACATCATGAAGCTCATCGACCCACCCCCCCTTCAGCCGGCAGCTGCTGTATTCGCTTAACCGGCAGTTGCTGCATTCGCCGCTTCGGTCAACGCATACGCCCCCGCGCCGGAGCGCAACGCGCCCACCAACTGTTCATGCACTTCCGCCGCCTGGGCGGCAATCTGCTGATACGCCAAGCCATGTTGACCAAACTGCGCCGCTGTCATCGCTGACACAATATCGGACGCCGCCGGGGCCACCCCCGTCGTCGGCGTCGCCGCAGCCGCGTTGCGCGCCGCCATTGCATCACCGATACCCGCCAGATTGCCCGCAGCCCCGGACAGCACATCCGGCTGCGTAGTTACGAACGACACCCTCGACCCTCCTTAAGACTGCGTCAAGCCCCTGGTCAGCTGTTCGCAACAGTTAATTCAATTAACTGTTTGCAGAGAGCGTTCGTCGCGACCTAACGGTTGGCCAGATCTTAAATCACGGACGCGCGTGCTGTGCTGAAAAAAACAAAAAGACATTCCGCTCGCGACAATTTTTCGGGATCTACATACAGCAACTTCTCAGGAAACAGCAAGAGCCGCCAAACCACTCCGCACTCGGCGATGCTATTGAACGAAAGCCAGTAGCTTGTGCCCCCTGTCGCAACTTCCCTCGTCGGAGCCGTACCCACGGTGGCGACCGCCTTCCCCGGCACCGCCGGTTTGCGCCAGACCGGCCTTCATCAACCGGCCGACCGGTCGGCAACAACGAACGTTCGCAGAGACTTGAACTCGATGTGAACGCCTTGCGCTCTTGGTAATTCGCCTGCACGCCCTTCGGCATATAACGCGTGCAGGGCTGCAAGCGCAGGCGCTGCCCGGCCATGCCCCACGCGCCACCGGTGTGTCCGCAGCGCGTCGAGCACCGAGAGGATGGTGCCGTCACAGAACGGCCATCGACCGCCGCCGAGCTGATCGAGGTGCCGCGTCCGGGAAAGGGCGCGGGCGGACCTTTTGGCCATTGTGGCGTTGTCATGTCCTCGAAGATCCACGCCGGCAGTTCGCGCTTATATCGACCCGTTGATGGCCGGGCTGTTGTCCTCATGATCGATATCTGGATCGAGTAGCCGATGCTGAGAAAATGCTTAAAGATTTGGCGTTGGGATGTTGCCTCCGCGCCGCCCCGCCGCGTCGCCTTTGCAATCGTGAAAGCGAAACCCGATCGTCACGCGGACGCGTTTGTGGACGACGGCCCAGAGTCCGCCGCGTCGGATGCGCCAGCCGCGTCGGTGGCGAAGGGAGAAGGCGGATGTTATGCACCGTCGATGAGCGAACTGCTGTTCTCCTACGGGACGCTGCGACAACGGGACGTCCAGCTGGCAACCTTCGGCCGGGAACTCGACGGTCACGACGACGCGATCGTCGGCTACGACCTGGACTACGTGACGATCACTGACCCGCACGTGATCGCGACCAGCGGCAGTGACCGGCATCCGATTCTGCGTCCGACCGATCGGCCGGACGCGCACGTCGACGGCACCGTCTTCGCAATCAGCGAGGCGGAACTGGCCGCCGCCGATGAATACGAGGTCGACGACTACCGCCGGATCGCGGTGCCGCTCCGGTCCGGTCCGCACGCATGGGTCTACGTATTCGCCGGTTAGCGTTCGTCGGCCAATCCCCGGCGGAAGGTAAGAAAGAAGGATGGTCGAAGAGCCGCAGCCGGCACACGGCGGCCCCCCGACGTCAGGCATCAGCCGCCGAAGGCTACTGACGACCGGCACGGCGGCGACGATCGTCGGTGCGGGCCTCGGTGCCGGCGGTGTGGTGCTGCTCCGGTCAGCAGGTCGCGGACCCAGCCTGTGGACCCGGCCTCCGCAGAGCGGTGCGCAACCCGTGGGCGGCCTGCATCTGCAGTTCGGTAAAGACGCCTCCACCGAAGTCGTCGTCTCCTGGCACACCACCGATCCGGTTAGCAACCCGCGAGTGATGATGGGCACGCCGACGTCCGGCTTCGGCCGCACAGTGCAGGCCGAAACTCGCACCTACCGTGACGCGAAGTCCAACACCGAAGTCCGCGTGCACCACGCGCGCCTCGACAACCTGGCCCCCGATACCGACTATGTGTACGCCGCGGTGCACGACGGCGCCAACCCCGAGTTGGGAACGGTCCGGACCGCTCCGTCAGGACGGAATCCGTTGCGCTTCACAAGTTTCGGAGATCAGGCAACGCCGACCCTTGGCCGGCTGCACAACACCAGCTACCGCAGCGACAACCTGGGATCCCCGGCGGCCGGGGACATCACGACCGCAATCGAACGTCTGGGTCCGCTGTTCAACCTGGTCAACGGGGACCTGTGCTACGCCAACCTCGCACACGACCGCATCCGCACCTGGTCGGACTGGTTCGAGAACAACACCCGCTCCGCGCGCTACCGGCCCTGGATGCCGGCGGCCGGAAACCACGAGAACGAATTGGGCAATGGCCCAGTGGGTTACGCCGCCTACCAGACCTACTTCGCGCTGCCCGACTCGGAGTCCGACGCCGAGCTTCGCGGGCTGTGGTATTCGTTCACCGCCGGCTCGGTGCGGGTGCTTAGCCTGAACAACGACGACGTCTGCTTTCAGGATGGCGGCAACTCCTACATACACGGCTACTCGGCCGGCGCGCAGAAGCGTTGGCTGCAAACCGAACTCGCGAACGCACGGGCCGACAAGCGCGTCGACTGGGTGGTCGTCTGCATGCATCAGACCGCAATCTCGACCGCCGACCACACCAACGGCGCCGACCTGGGTATCCGCCAGGAATGGCTGCCGCTGTTTGACCGCTACCAGGTCGACCTGGTGGTGTGCGGCCACGAGCACCACTATGAGCGCTCGCACCCGGTCCGGGGGACGCAGGACACCGAAACCAAAACGCCGATCCCGGTCGAGGACCGCGGCACCGTCATCGACACCACCAAGGGAACGGTGCACCTTGTCATCGGCGGCGGCGGTACCTCGTCGCCGTCGAACGCACGGTTCTTCCCGCAGCCCAGGTGCCGCGTGGTGACCGGCATCGGCGCGTTCGATCCGGCCATCGGGCGCAAAGGACCGATCTACGTCATGGAGGACGCGCCGTGGTCGGCGTTTCGTGACAGCCGAAACCCTTACGGTTTCGTGGCATTCGACGTCGACCCGGGCACGCCGGGTGGCAACACGTCGATCAAGGCGACGCACTACGCGGTCAACGGGCCTTACGGGGCGATCAGCGTGGTCGAGCAGTTCACGCTTACTCGGCCCCGCGGCGGCTGAGCTTTCCTACTCTTGACCCATGACCGCTACTGATCTTCCGTTGGCCGGCAAGGTTGCCTATGTGACGGGCGCCGCCCGCGGCCAGGGCCGCTCGCACTGCATCAGGCTGGCCAGGGCCGGTGCCGACATCGTCGCGATCGACGCCTGCGGACCGGTGACCGTCCATAACGGCTATCCGCCGGCGCAGCCGGAAGATCTCGCCGAAACGGTCAACCTGGTCGAGGGTGAAGGGCGCAAGGTTTTGGCCTCGGAAGTCGACGTGCGCGACGCGGCCGGGCAACAGCGCGTGGTCGCCGACGCCGTCGAGCAGTTCGGCCGCCTCGACATCGTCGTCGCCAACGCCGGCGTACTGAATTGGGGCCGGCTGTGGGAGATTTCGGCCGAGCAGTGGCAGGACACCCTCGACATCAACCTGACCGGGTTGTGGAACACGATCAAGGCGGTGGTGCCGCCGATGATCGAGGCGGCCAACGGGGGTTCGATCATCACCATCAGTTCGGCGGCGGGCATCAAGGCCGTTCCCGGTTGCGGCCATTACTGCGCCAGCAAGTTCGGGGTGGTCGGGCTGACCAACTCGCTTGCCGTCGAACTCGGCGAGTTCGGCATCCGCGTCAACTCCGTGCACCCGTACGGCACGGACACACCGATGGGCAACGACGTCTCGATGTACCAGGTGTTCGCCGACCACCCGAACTACATCCACAGCTTCTCCCCCGGCGCGCTTCCGACGGAGTCGCTGGCCGCTCCGGACCTGATCTCCGACATCGTGGTGTGGTTGGCCAGCGATGCGTCCTCGGTGGTGACCGCGGCGCAAATCCCGGCCGACAAAGGGTATTTGAAGATCTGACTCCAATGCGCGGACCAATCTCTCGGCCGGTCGGCCGCACTGGTAATGTCATTACCGGTTTTGGTTAATGCAACTCTCGGGAGTCGTCATGTGCATTCACAACGGCTGACCTGCCATGACTGAGACGGCACCGGCACGCACCAGCGAATCGGTGGCGGCGTTCGCCGAGCGAGCCCGTTCCTGGCTCGCGGACACCATGCCGCGGATCGACGATCCGGCTAGTCCGCCCTACGCCGACCGGGGCGACGAGGTGTCCTGGCAGCACGTCCGTGAATTGCAGCGTCGGCTCTACCACGGCGGGTTCGCCGGCATCTGCTTCCCCACCGATTACGGCGGGCTCGGCCTGGATATCGCATATCAAAAGGCGTTCGACGCCGAAAGTGCGAGCTACGAGATGCCGCTGATCTTGAATGTTCCGACATTCACCATCTGCTGCGCGACGATCCTCGACAGCGGTAGCGAAGAACAGAAACGGCAACATATTTCGGCAGCGCTGCGTGGCGACGAGGTGCTCGTCCAGCTGCTTTCGGAGCCCAGCGGTGGCTCGGACCTGGCAGGCGTGATCACCCGCGCGGAGCGGCTTGGCGACACGTGGGTCGTCAACGGCGCCAAGACATGGAGCACCGGCGCGTTCGCCGCCGACTACGGGCTGCTGCTGGCCAGAACGAACTGGGATGTGCCCAAGCACGAAGGCCTGACGATGTTTCTGGTGCGCATGGACAGCCCGGGGATCACGCTGCGCCGCATCAAGCAGGTCAACGGATCCACCGAGTTCTGCGAAGAGTTCTTCGATGACCTCGAGCTCAGCGACGACGCGGTGGTCGGCGAGGTCGACAAGGGCTGGGAGGTGGCGTCACGCCAGCTCCATCACGAGCGGCGTGCCGTCGGCGGCGGCTCGGAATTCGCCAGTGGCAGCGGCGCCGAGAACAATCAGGAACAGCCGCCCGACTATCACGTGATGATTCGGGCAGCCGGGCTGGCCGACAACGACCGGATCCGCGAGGCGGCCGGCCGGGCCCTGACGCACCGCGCGGTGTGGGAGCAGTTGATCGACCACGTCTACCGCGGCGTGCTGGACGGTTCACTGCCCTCGACGGCCGGCACGCTCATCCGGCTTTTCCAGGCCGAGGAAGTCGCGCTGGAGATCGACACCGCGTTGGCGATCGCCGGTGACGCCGGGGTCGTCGACGGTCCCGCCGGACTGCTCGCCGTAGGCGAGCGTTACCTGTCCCGACAGACCGCCGCGCTCGGCGGCGGCACCACCGAGATGGCTCGCAACGTCATTGGGGAACGGGTGCTGGGCTTCCCACGCGAATACGCGGCCGATCGCGGGGTGCCGTTCAATCAGGTCAAGCACAACCGGAGCTGATCGGCGAACGGACCCGCACGATGCATCGCATGCGACGTGCGGCAACCAACTCACTGAGGAAGAGAGGACGCCATGTTGAGCGCCGAACCGTACGGACAGCTGCGACACCGTGAGGTCGGGGGGAAGCGCATGGCCTATCTCGACGAGGGCGACGGCGCCGACGGCACCACAATCGTCTTCCAGCACGGGAACCCCACGTCCTCGTACTTGTGGCGCAACGTGATGCCGCATGTGGAGGGTCTGGGCCGGCTGGTCGCCTGTGACCTGATCGGAATGGGCGGATCGGACAAGCTCGTCCCGTCGGGCTCGGACCGCTATCACTACGCGGAACAGCGTGAGTACTTGTTCGCGCTCTGGGATGCCCTCGATCTCGGTAACCGGGTGGTGTTGGTGCTACACGACTGGGGGTCGGCGCTGGGTTTCGACTGGGCGAACCGGCACCGCGACCGAGTGGCCGGCATCGCGTTCATGGAGGCGATCGTCACTCCGATGACGTGGTCGGACTTTCATGACAGCGTGCGAGGAGTGTTCCAGGGCTTCCGCTCGCCTAACGGTGAACCAATGGTGTTGGAGCAGAACATCTTCGTCGAGGGTGTGCTGCCGGGCGCCATCCGGCGACAGCTGTCCGACGAGGAGATGGACCACTACCGGCGACCGTTCGCCAACGCGGGAGAGGACCGGCGGCCTACCTTGTCGTGGCCCCGCAACATCCCGATCGACGGTGAGCCGGCCGAAGTCGTCGCGGTGGTCGACGAGTACCGGAGCTGGCTCGCGGAAAGCGACGTGCCAAAGCTTTTCATCAACGCCGACCCCGGCGCAATCCTGACCGGGCGAATCCGCGACTACGTCCGCAGCTGGCGGACCCTGACCGAAATCACCGTTCCCGGCGTGCATTTCATCCAGGAGGACAGCCCAGACGAAATCGGCTCTGCTATAGCGCAATTCGTCCGGCAGCTGCCTGGCTAGACATGCTTAAGGTTCGTCGTCCTCGTCGCACAGCATCTTCTCGGGGTGATGGAACGTGTTTATGCGGGGCCGCCCATGGTCGAGGTGCGGGGGTGGGATCCACTCGGTGTCGCCGTGTTGGTTCTTGCGGGTGGTCCAGCCCTTTTCTGCCAGTGGGTGGTGACCGCCGCAGCCGAACGTCAAGTCGTTGACGTCGGTGCTGTGGCATTTGCTGTAGGGCGTGCAGTGATGGACTTCAGAGTAATAGCCCGCGACGTCGCACCCGGGGTGCGAACACCCGCGGTCTTTGGCATGTATGTGCCGATTGTGCGCCCTAGACGAGATGGCCGGCCGGGAGGTTCGAATCCCGCCGGGGGCACAGGTCAGAGTGGTTTTTACCCCCCGCGGCAAGGGGCAGCCACCGTTTATTCACCGGTTATGAGACTCGCCCACGGTGCGGTCGAGGAGGTCGGCTGGTATGCGACCAAGGGGCCTCGGATCCGCGAGGAACGGCGACGTCAGACGTCGGCCTAGCGCCGCGCCCGGCGCGCCTGGTCGCCGCGGTCGACCGTTCCCACGCTGAGGCGACCTGCCGTTGCGACGCGCAATCGGGGGCATGAGGCTGCACCCCCGAGCCGACCAAGTCGAGCTCAATGTCACGGCTGGCGTAATAATGACCTTTAGGTGGGACGGAGGATGCCACGCTCGTCGCACGGCGTGGCGCTCCCGTGGTCGATGAGCGTGAGCGTCCGGCGCATTTCGGTCGGCTGAATGCGGCCGTTCTCGTTTGCGTACGGATGGTCGAGGAAGAAGACCACGAGCAGGCCCGCGGTCACGAGGGCGGTGACGAAGCCGATCGGTATCGACTGGATAAGGACCCCCTCGCGCCGGTCGGCCTGCGCGCACATGTAGACAATCGTGAGCGAAGCGCCGAGGCCCAGCACGAACCACAGCGGGAGGGGGACGAACGAGGTCGCCTCGGCGAGGCGCTCGCGCCGACCGTCGCGGCGCAGCGCCTGCTCGTCGAACCACCGTTTGTAGGCCGTCTCCTGCCGCGCGCCGCGGGGCTCTACGATCGCAGACTCCCGGCCCATCTTGTCGATCCATGACTGCACCAGCTCGCTGGAGCGCTCCTTCTTCATCGCGGGCCATTCGTCCTCGATGACCGCGCGCCCATAGCAGACCAGGTCGCCCCGCAGACGATCGCTTGCGGGCGAGTCGAACACCTCAGCGACGGAGTCGAGTTCGGTGACGGCGATGGCCTCGACGGCCGACCCTTCCTTCGCACGCTGAAAGCTCTGCAGCGCCAGCAGGATCAAGAACGCGAGCACGACCGCGAACATCGTTCCGATCACCGACAACGTAACGGCGCCGCGGGGAGGGTCGGTGAACCAGCCGCCCATGGGCGCGCGGCGGCGCATAAGCAGCTTGACGGTGATCGCCGCCGTGACTACCAGGACGAGGACAAGTGCGGGGATCCAAGTGGGCACGGCCAACTACCCTAAGCAAAGTGAGCTCGCCGCAGCCGGAAGGCTCGCCGCGGGGCTCGCTCAATCTGAATCGAGAGTTGCAGTGGCGGCCATGTTCGGGGCATCGGTGAAGCTGGGCGTCTCAGGCGCAACGCCAGTGGCTATCTTGCCTTCCAAAGGTCACGGTCCAAGACGGCCTCCAGCGCGGCGAAGACCTCGGCGATCTCGTCGCGGCTACCACTCGAACACATGTTCGAATGGTAGCTCAGTCCACCGACAAATATCGCTCCCGAGAAACCACTGAAACCAAAGTGACACAAGTGGTTTCAGTGGCCGGAGACAGCGGCTAGTCGTGCGTCAGCCGCGAAAGCACTTCAGCGACAACGGAATCCGTCGCCACATCGACCTGCTCCCCCGTCGTCAGATCCTTCACGCCGACGGTTCCGGCATCGATGTCGCGGTCACCGGCCACCAGCGCCAGCCGCGCACCGGACCGGTCGGCGGCACGCAGCGCGCCCTTGAGGCCGCGATCTCCGTAGGCCAGGTCCACCCGCACACCGGCCGCGCGCAGTTGTCCGGCCAGCACCGCCAGCTGTAGTTTGGCCTGCTCGCCCAGCGGCGCACCGAACACGTCGCACCGGGAGGTCTGCCCGACGTCTTTGCCCTCGGCCCGCAGTGCCAGCAGCGTGCGGTCCACGCCAAGACCAAACCCGATGCCGGACAGCTCCTGTCCGCCAAGCTGATGCATCAGGCCGTCGTAGCGACCGCCGCCCCCGATGCCGGACTGCGCACCCAGCCCGTCGTGCACGAATTCGAACGTGGTCTTGGTGTAGTAGTCCAGTCCACGGACCATCCGCGGATTGATGACGTACGGCACGCCCAGGCCGTCGAGGTGCGCCAGCACGGTCTCGAAATGTTGCTTGGCCACATCGGAGAGGTGGTCGAGCATCACCGGGGCGTCGGCCGTCATCGCCTTGATCTCCGGTCGCTTGTCGTCAAGCACCCGCAGCGGATTCAGCTCCGCGCGCTTGCGCGTGTCCTCATCGAGGTCCAACTGAAATAGGAAGTCCTGCAAGAGTTCCCGATACTGCGGCCGGGAGGTGTCGTCGCCCAGCGAGGTGATCTCCAGCCGGAACCCGTCCAGGCCCAGCGAGCGAAATCCGGCGTCGGCAACGGCGATCACCTCGGCGTCCAGCGCGGGGTCGTCGACTCCGATGGCTTCCACGCCGACCTGCTGCAGCTGGCGGTAGCGGCCGGCCTGGGGTCGCTCGTAGCGAAAGAACGGGCCCGCGTAACACAGCTTCACCGGCAGCGCGCCGCGGTCCAGGCCGTGTTCGATCACCGCACGCACCACCCCGGCGGTGCCCTCGGGGCGCAGCGTCACCGAGCGGTCACCTCGATCGGCGAAGGTGTACATCTCCTTGGACACCACATCGGTGGACTCGCCGACCCCGCGGGCGAACAGCGCGGTGTCCTCGAAGATCGGCAGCTCGATGTCGCTGTACCCGGCACGACGAGCGGCATCCAGCAGCGCCGACCGGACCGCGACGAACTGCGCCGAATCCGGCGGCACGTAGTCCGGCACGCCCTTGGGCCCTGAAAATGACGTGAACTGGCTCAAGAGCTCAGCCCCTCCAGGAACGGGTTGAACCGGCGTTCGGCGCCGATGGTGGTGGAGTTGCCATGTCCCGGCAGCACCACCGTCTTGTCGTCGAGCACCAACAACTTGTCGACGATCGAGCGGATCAGGTCGCGACCGCTGCCACCGAACAGGTCGGTGCGCCCCACCGAACGCTCGAACAGTGTGTCGCCGGTGAAAGCCAGATCTTTGTCACCTGAAACCCGGAACACCACCGACCCGCGGGTGTGGCCCGGCGTGTGGTCGACGGTGACGCTGATACCGGCCAGGTCGATCTTGTCGCCATCGCGGTCCAGTTCGATAACCTGTTTGGGCTCGCGAAAGATCGCCGCGAGCAGCAGCTGCCCGATCTTCGGCCCGAAATCCTTGATCGGGTCGGTCAACATGAACCGGTCCTCGGGATGGATGTAGGCGGGGCAGCCAAAGGTGTCGGACACCTTCTGCGCCGACCAGATGTGGTCGATGTGGCCGTGGGTGAGCAGCACCGCCGCGGGAGTCAGGCGATTCTCGTCCAGGATGCGCCGCAGCTGACCCATGGCGCGTTGGCCTGGGTCGACGACGATCGCGTCCGCTCCGGGGTGCGGCGCCAGCACATAACAGTTGCACTGCAGCAGCCCGGCAGGAAATCCAGTGATCAACACGATCCCCAGTTTCCCATCTGGGCGATCGGGGACGGGTCGCGCCACCCCCATTCAGCGTGGGCTGGCACACTCTTCCTGACCCAGCCCGCAGCCTGAAGGGATATCGGCGGTGCCGACCAACGAACAACGACGTGCGACAGCCAAGCGCAAACTGGAGCGGCAGCTGGAACGCCGCGCCCAGCAGGCCCGTCGTCGCCGGATGCTGGCCATCGTCGGAGGGTCGGTCGCGGCAGTGGTCGTGGTCGCCGCGGTGGTGGCCACCGTCATCCTGACCAACCAGGAACACAAGAACAAGCAAAGTTCGGCCAGCGGAAGTTCGTCGGCCAGCGCCGCCCCGAGCTCATCGGCGGGAACACCGGCTTTGCCGTCGTTCAAGCCGGCCGCCGATCTGGGCGCCAACTGCCAGTACCCGCCGTCGGCGGAGCAAGCCAGCAAGCCGGTGAAGCCGCCCAGACAAGGCAAGGTGCCCACCGATCCCGCACAGGTCAGCGTGAGCATGGTCACCAACCAGGGCCATATCGGCTTGTTGCTCGCCAACAACGAATCACCTTGCACCGTAAACAGTTTCGCCAGCCTGGCAAGCCAGAAGTTCTTCGACGACACCAAATGCCACCGCCTCACCGCCTCGCCGACATCGGCGGTCCTGCAGTGCGGTGACCCGACCGGCGACGGCACCGGCGGTCCCGGTTATCAGTTCGCCAACGAGTATCCAACCGACCAATACAAGCCGGAGGATCCTGCGGCCCACGAGCCGGTGATCTATCCGCGGGGCACCTTGGCGATGGCCAACAGCGGGCCCAACACCAACGGCAGTCAGTTCTTCATGGTGTACAAGGACACTCAGCTGCCACCGGAATACACGATCTTCGGCAAGATCCAGCCGGATGGGCTGGCCACCCTGGACAAGATCGCCAAGGGCGGCGTGGCCGGCGGCGGCGCAGACGGTCCGCCGGCCACCGATGTCACCATCAAGTCGGTATTACTGGACTGATGCAGATGACGAAAATCGGATCAATCGCGCGGATCGTCGCCATGCTGGCGGCGGTCACACTGGCGGCGACGGTGACGTCGTGCGCCCAGCGCACCACCGGCAAGACGGCCTCCACCCCCGCAACGAGTACCGCGGCCACCGCCGCAACGAGCACGGCGGCAACCGCCGCTACCACCAGCCTGGCCCCGGTCAAACCGGTGACCGGCCCGGCCCTGCCGCCGTTCATCCCGTCCCCTGGCGTGGGGGCCAATTGTCAGTACCCGCCGACCACCGGCAAAGCCGGTAAACAGGCTGCCCCACCGCGGACCGGCAAGACGTCGACCGACCCCGCTCACATCGGTCTGACCATCGTCACCAACCAGGGCCGGATCGGTCTGCACCTCGCCAACAACGAGTCGCCTTGCACCGTCAACAGTTTCACCACCCTGGCCCAAGAGGCTTACTTCGACAACACCGATTGCCACCGACTGACCACGTCTCACGCCTTGTCGATATTGCAATGCGGTGACCCCAAGGGTGACGGCACCGGCGGACCGGGCTACCAATTCGCCGACGAGTACCCGACCGATCAGTACCCGCCCGGGGATCCCGCGCTCCAGACACCCGTCGTCTATCCACGGGGCACGCTGGCGATGGCCAACGGCGGACCCAACACCAACGCCAGCCAGTTCTTCATGGTGTACCGCGACTCGCTACTTCCGCCCGCCTACACCGTGTTCGGCACCATCGAGCCCGCCGGCCTGGCGGTGCTGGACAAGATCGCCGGCGGCGGCGTCTCCGGCGGCAGCGACGACGGTACGCCCGCCCACGAAGTCACCATCACGTCGGCGCGGCAGAACTGATGTCAGCCGAACGCTGCAGGTAGGTCTGGGCCGCGCGCCGGATGAAGTCCGCGGTGGGCGCCGGATGCCAGTCGAGTTCGCGGGTGGCTTTCTCGTGACTGGCCGGCGAGGTCAGTTCCACGAGGCGGGCGCTTTGCCTACTCATCGGAAAGTCGCGGTGCACCAACGTCCCGACGGCATCGGACAACCGGGCCAGCCCGTTGAGCACCGCCATCGGGACACCCAGTCGCGGCGGCCGCGCACCGACGGCCTCGGCGGCGATGCTCACGAGTTCACGTTGCGTGATGAAACGCTCAGAAACGATGTAGCGCTGGCCGATTCGACCCCGTTGGGCGGCCAGCAGCAGCGCATCCGCGACGTCGTCGATACCGACCACTTCAGCCCCGACACCGCGGACGTAGAACGGCAGTTTTCCGAGCGCGGCCAGCTTGACGAACATCCCTTGGCGCGGCTGCCAATCGGGCGGCCCGTAGGGATTCGACACGTTGGCCACCACGGCCGGTAGCCCATGTTCGGCGACGTAGGACAACACCAGGCGCTCGGCCTCCCGCCGCGACTCGATGTAACCGCCGGC
>DASQRI010000625.1:0-11147 GCA_035642975.1 Mycobacterium sp. | reverse complement strand
GCGCGGGTGGTCGGCGGCCGGTGGGATGTCACTCCGGCGATCTACATCCACACCGAACTGCATCGTGCCCGCGATGACGCGCGGGTGGTCATTCACAATCACCCGTACTACGTGTGCGTGCTTGCCGCGCTGGGCAGCCTGCCAGAGCTGGTGCATCAGACCGGTTCGCTGTTTCTGGACGACCTGTGCCTGGTCGGTTCCTATGACGGCGAAATCGACAGCGCCGAGCGCGCGGCCGATCTCGCGGCTCGGATCGGCGGCGCCAACCTGACGATTCTCGCCAACCACGGTGTCATCGCGACCGGCCGCAATCTGCCCGAAGCCGTCTACCGCGCGGCATCGATCGAGCGGGTCTGCAAGCTGGCCTATGACGTCATGCTCACCGGCAAGCAACCCGTTGCGATGAATTGGTCGGACATGGCGGGCATGCAGGCATCGCTGATCGAGCGGGCCGCCGACGTGTATTGGGCGGGGGCCGCCCGGATGACGATCAAGGCCGACCCCGACGTGCTGAGCTGAGCGGATTGCCATGAAATCGATCGACGACCTCGCTGCCAATCTGAGCTTCACCACCGCCAAGGTCGGCGAGGAACGTTCGGTCACGTTTCTGCCCGATCCGCCAAGGGCCCGCCGTCGCTACACGCTGATCTCGGTCGACGATCACATCGTCGAGCCCCCGGACACCTTCACCGGGCGTCTGCCGCAACGGTTCGCCGACCGTGCGCCGAAAGTCGTTGACACCGCGGACGGCGGCCAAACCTGGGTCTATGACGATCAGGAGCTACCCAATGTCGGGTTCAACGCGGTGGTCGGGCGACCGGTGTCGGAGTACGGCTTCGAGCCGGTCCGGTTCGATGAAATGCGCAGGGGTGCATGGGATATCCACGGCCGTGTCAAAGACATGGACATCAACGGCATCTACGCCTCACTCAACTTTCCGTCGTTCCTGCCGGGTTTCGCCGGCCAACGGCTGCAACAGGTGACCAACGATCGCGATCTCGCATTGGCCTCGGTGCGGGCATGGAACGACTGGCATCACGACGTCTGGGCGGGTTCATACCCCGGCCGAATCATTCCGTGCCAGTTGCCCTGGCTGCTGGATCCCCAACTCGGCGCGGCGATGATCTACGAAAACGCCGAGCGTGGATTTCACGCCGTCACGTTCAGCGAGAACCCGGCGATGCTCGGACTGCCGAGCATTCACTCCGGCCACTGGGATCCGATGATGGCGGCCTGCGCCGAAACCGGCACCGTGGTGAACCTGCACATCGGGTCGTCCGGTTCGTCACCGTCGACCACCGACGACGCGCCGCCGGACGTGCAGGGTGTGTTGTTCTTCGCCTACGCCATTTCTGCGGCGGTCGACTGGCTGTACTCCGGGCTGCCCAGCAGATTCCCGGATTTGAAAATATGTTTGTCCGAGGGTGGAATCGGTTGGGTCGCGGGGTTATTGGACCGCCTTGACCACATGCTGAGCTACCACGCGATGTATGGCACCTGGGCGGCGCTGGGGGAGGCGTTGACTCCGGCAGAGGTCTTCACGCGCAACTTCTGGTTCTGCGCAGTGGAAGACAAGTCCTCATTCGTGCAGCACGACCGCATTGGCGTGGACAACATCATGCTGGAAGCCGATTACCCGCATTGCGACTCGACCTGGCCGCACACCCAGGAAACCGTCCATGAGCAAATCGGTGACCTGCCCTCGGACCTGATCCGAAAGTTCACCTGGGAGAACGCGTCACGCCTGTATCGCCATCCGGTGCCGGTCGACGTCCAGCGGGATCCAGAGGCCTTCTGAGGTGGCAGGCCGGTGGCGCAAGCTGCTGTGGGGGATTGCGCTCATCGTTTGTTTTGGCTGGCATCGCCGGAGCGCTCATCCGCGGATTCTGGGGTGTCAGCCATGGCTATCAGCTCGTGCAAAACGATTGGTGGGCCAGTCCCGCGGCTGCGCAGCTGAACCCGCGACGGTGACGAGGTCCTGCACAGCGAAGACCTCGGAAGCAAAGCGACGGGCTGGGTGTGGCAGTTTTTGCCGTCGGCAACTTGCCCGCAGTGGGCATGATCGTCCTGGTCAGCAGAAGTCCCGGCGGAACAGACACGTAGAACTATCCGTTGCCGGCGCCCACGAGTGCAGGCATCACCGCTTCGTCGACGTACCGCAGGTACTTCCAGGCGATGTCGGGCGGGATGCCACCGCCCAACGGCGCAAGCGTGAGCATGCCGCCGCCGCGCACGTAAGCGATCGCCTCGTCGGCAGTGAAGATTCGGTGCGTGCGCGACATCGCCCGCAGCTCATCGATATCGCTGACATCGGCGATACCCGCCGACCACGCGCACATGTCGAGCGCGGCCTCGTACAACTCTTCCGCTGCCGCCCCGAAACCGGGAGCGCGCATGTCGAATCGCATCGAATACATGGCCCGTTACCTGACTTGGTTCGTTACGGACAGCTAAACTCCGCGGCCATGACGGTACCGCACGCATCGCTGGCTGATCGGCGCATTCTAATCACCGGCGGTGCCACCGGGATCGGTGCTGCCGCAGTGCGAGTGCTGCACTCCGCGGGAGCGCGGGTGGCCGCGACGTATCACCGCACCGCGCCCGCCGATGACGCGGCGACGGTGACCTGGCTGCAGTGCGATGTCCGAGATGCCGACGCGGTCGATGCCACGTTCGGTAGCGCGGTGCGAGAACTCGGCGGCCTGGACGTCTTGGTCAACGCCGCCGGCCTGTGGCAGCCCGGAGTACCCGGGCAGATCACCGGTGAGGAAATCGACTTTTTGTTGGAAACCAATGTCAAGGCAACGATTCTCACCAATCAGGCCGCGCACGCGCTGATGCGCGGAAACGGTGGCCGAATCATCAATTTCGGATCCGCTGAGGCGGTCATGGGCAGTCCGATCGCGGCGGTGTACGCCGCTACCAAGGGCGCTGTCCAGGCCTGGACCCGCTCGGCCGCCAAGGCTTGGGGCGCCGATCGCGTCACCGTCAACGCGCTGGCGCCGGCGGTTCAGACACCGGGCGCCGATCGGTTCCGGGATTTCCTGGGTCCGGATGCCGCGGCATTCATGGATCAACAGATGCAATTGTCAATCCCGCTCGGCGGCAAGCTCGGTGACCCGGCGAGTGACTTGGGGCCGGTGTTGGTATTCCTTGCTGGTGACGGGGCCGGGTTCATCACCGGCCAGTTGATCCCGGTTGACGGCGGCCTCGCCATGGTCGGCGGCTGAGCCGAACCGCCGCGATGGACCGCCTCGGTATCGAGATGCTCTGCGTCTTCGGCATGCCGCCAATCGAATACGTGCACCTGGTCGCCGATCTGGGCTGCCGCTATATCACCACCGGGATGGTCGGCTTTGCACCGCTGAAGACGCTGGACTACCAACCGTTTTCGCTGCGCGACGATGCTCAACTGCGCCGGGATCTTCTTGCCGCGATGGACGACCGCGGCGTGTCGATCTCATTGGGGGAGGGCCTGCTTATCGCGCCCGGTGTCGACGTTCGCTCCTACACTGCCGATCTGGACATCATGGCCGAACTGCGTATCCCGCGGATCAACACGGTCAGCCTGGAGGCGGACCGGGCCCGCACGTTCGACGAACTTGCCGTGCTGACCGACTTAGCCGCCGAACGAGGCATTCTGACCAGCGTCGAACCCGTTGTCGGACTTAGCATCGCAGACCTCCCCACCGCTCTGGCCGCTGTCGAACACGTGGGCCGAGACGAGATCAGTCTGCTGATCGACACGATGCACGTGGCCCGCTCGGGTGCCAGCCCGGACGACCTTCGAGCGCTGCCCGCTGAGCGGGTCGGTCACATTCAGTTGTGCGACGTCCCGTTGCGGTCCACGAAGGAGCACCACTACGCCGAGGAGGCCATGTATCACCGGCTGCCGCCCGGTGAAGGCGAGTTGCCGCTGGCCGAGATGCTCGCGGCCTTGCCAGCTGATCGTGTCGTCGGGTTGGAGGTGCCGATGCGGTCGCGCGCCGAAGCGGGTGTCAGCGCCCACCACCGGTTACTGCCGTGCGTCAAGGCGGCGCGGGAACTGCTGGCTCGCGCCGCCGAAAACCATTGATTCAGTTGTGCCGAGCGGCTTCTTGCACGAGTTGCACGCGCGAGCTCAGGCCCAGTTTGGTGTAGATGTGGGTGAGGTGGGTCTGCACGGTGCGGGGTGAGACGAAAAGCCTTGCGGCGATATCGTTGTTGCTCAGCCCCTCGCTGACCAGCCGCACGACGTCGAGCTCGGTCGGGGTCAGTGAGCCCCAACCGCTGCTGGGTCGTTTGCGCTGGCCGCGGCCGCGCTGCGCGTAGGCGATGGCCTCCTCGGTGGACATCGAAGCGCCCTCGGCCCAGGCGGCTTCAAACTCGCTGTCACCTAACGCATCCCGTAGCACGCCCACCGAAGCTTCGTAGTCGGCGTCCCAGACTTTGAACCGCACCGCGCCGATGCGCTGCCGAATGGCCGCTGCCGCGCCAAAAAGCCGCGCTGCTTCGCGGTGACTGCCGGCCTCGCCGACCAGGGTGGCGAGGCACTCGAGGGTGTCGGAAGTACCCGCATACGGGAAATCTTTCGGGACGCTCGCCAGCGCGTCATGGACGTCGCGTTCAGCCTGCTCCGGTTCACCCTGGGCAATCGCCACGCTGGCGCGCGCAGCCAGCGCCCTTATCAAAACGGCCCAGCCGGGCGCTGTCGTGACCGCGTCGTCGGCCCAGCGCCGGGCCGCGATCAGATCCCCGCCGGCCAGTGCGGCTTGCGCAATGAGGGGGCGCAGGTGCGCCGCAAACCCCGGCAGAAAACTCCCGTGCTCCCAGGCCGCCGCGGTCGCGTCCAGCGCCGCCTCGACATCGCCGGAAGCCAAGGCCGCGTTTGCCAACGCAAAGTAACCAACGCTCGCGGCGAGCCCGCGCAACTCGGACCCGGACTCCAGGCTGGCCCGGGCCGCGGCCCGGGCGGCGTCCGTGTTCCCCTGCCACGCCAACGCGGTGCCCTGATGCGCGAGGCTAATCGCTTCGAAGATGCCATCGTGGGCAGCCTTGGCCTCGGCGGCCACCGCGCGCAATTGTGCGACGGCGCCGACCAGATCGCCCTGCCATATCTGTGCCACTCCGAGGCATACGCGACAGTGCCGCGAGTCTGACCCGTCACCGATCGCGTCGGCGAGGTCGCGTCCTTCTTCGGCGGCCACGCGCGCGGAGATCGGGTCACCGCCGGCGATCGCCGCGTCCGCCTGGCAGGCCAGAATCTGGCTGAGCCTCCACTTATCGTCCAGTTCCCGGGCCAGTTCAATCGCCTCGGCGAAGTACTCAGCTGCCAGCTCGGCGTTGTAGGCGGCGGTAATGCCGCAGGCGGTCAGCGCCCTGGCCAGCACAACCGGATCCTCGATGTCGCGCGCGAGTGCCAGCGCTTGCTGCGCCTGATTCAGGCCATCGGCGCCGCCCGAGAGCGTGTCGAGCAAGGCTTTGTCCGCCAGCGCTCGGGCGCGCACCGCGGCCGCCAGCTCGGCGTCCTGTGCGACCTCGTGGGTGAGGACGGTGTCGAACCAGGCCAGCCCTTCCCGGGTCCGGCCGCGCGCGAGCCACAGCGGCTGCAGCGACGACGCCAGCGCCAACGCCGGCTCGATGTCCGAGTTTTCCCGGCTCCACCCGAACGCGGCTCGCAGATTGTCGATTTCCATTTCGGCCTGATCGAGACGCTGCTCATAATCGCTGCCTGCCGGTGCGTCGGCCGCAGCCGCCAGCGACGTGTAGTAATCGCGGTGACACGACCGGACGGCGTCGGCCTCACCGGACTCGCCGAGCTTTTCTTGCGCGTACTGGCGCACCGTCTCGAGCAGCCGATAGCGGGTTCGCCCTTGGCTGTCGTCGGCTACCACCAGTGATTTGTCGACCAGCAGGCTGAGCTGATCGAGCACCTGGTAGCGCTGCACGTCACCGCCGCCGGCGACCGCTTGGGCGGCCTCGAGATCGAAGCCATCCATAAACGCCGCAAGCCGACGGAACAGCACCCGCTCTGGCTCGGTCAGCAGCGCGTGCGACCAGTCAACTGAGGCGCGCAGGGTCTGTTGGCGGCGCACCGCGGTGCGCGCGCCGCCGGTCAATAGCCGGAACCGGTCATGCAGACTGTCGAGGATCTCGGCCAGCGACAGAGCGCGCACCCGCGCCGCGGCGAGCTCGATCGCCAGCGGCAAGCCGTCCAGCCGACGGCAGATTTCGCCTACCGTTGCGGCGTTGTCATCGGTGACGGCGAAATCAGGCCGGGCGCGACGGGCTCGATCGGCGAACAGTTCGACGGCTTCATCACGAAGCGACAGCGACGGCACCCGCCAGCTCACTTCGCCGGGCACCCCGATTGGCTCACGGCTGGTGGTTAGCAGCGTCAATCCCGCTGCAGTGGCGAGCAGCGAATCGACCAGCGCGGCGCTGGCGTCCAGCAGGTGCTCGCAATTGTCCAGCACCACCAGCATTTGCCGATCAGCGACAAAACGGGTCAGGGTGTCCATGGTGGAGCGGCCGGGTTGGTCGGGCAGCCCGAAGGCGCGGGCAGCGGTGATCGGCACCAACTCGGGGCCGGTGAGCGGTGCCAGATCCACATACCAAACCCCGTCGGAAAATTCGCCGGCCAGCTGGCCCGCTAGCTCGATTGCCAGCCGAGTCTTACCCGCTCCACCGGCACCGGTCAGGGTCAGCAACCGGTTCTCGCTCAGTAGCGCGCTTACCTGGGGAAGTTCCGTGTTACGGCCCACAAAACTCGTGAGCTGGACCGGAAGACGTTGAGAAATGACGGCTTTCGCTACCCGAAGGGGCGGAAACTCGTTGACCAAGTCGGGATGGCACAGCTGCACCACCCGTTCCGGGCGGGGCAGATCCCGCAGCAGGTGGCTGCCCAGATCGGTCAACCAGGCATCGGCGGGCAGGCGATCGACCACCAAATCGTCGGTGGTGCCCGACAACAAGGTCTGTCCGCCGTGACCGAGGTCGCGCAGCCGCGCGGTCCGGTTGATGGTCGGGCCGGCGTAGTTGCCTTCATCGCGCAACTGGATCTCGCCGGTATGCACGCCGATCCGCAACCGGATCGGGGCCAGGGGAGCGCGTTGCATCGCCAACGCCGCGGCCACCGCATCCGACGCCCGCGCGAAGGCCGCGACGAAGCTGTCACCCTCACCCTGCTCGACTGGGCGCACCCCGGCGTGGGCGGCGATGATCTCCGACACCGTCTGATTCAGCCGCGCGATAGCTGCGGTCATCTCCTCGGGCTGGGTCTCCCAGAGCCGGGTGGAGCCCTCGACGTCGGCCAACAGCAACGTCACGGTGCCCGTCGGCAGCAAACCGCTCACGTCTAGCTCGCTCCAGTCCATCAGGGGCGTATCGGCACATGGATCGATCTCGCTCATGCTAGCCAGCATGCGGCCGCCACCAACCGCAAAACATCAGCACAAACGCGTAGATCGTGGCCCGACAACGGCGCAATCTACGACCCCGATCGCCGAAATCTACGAGTTACGGCGGATGGTCTGAGCCCCGCGACGCGCGATGGTCAGACCATGACAACAAGCATCTGCCCGACCATCGCGGAAGCGGGCCTGCCATCGATTGCCTACGAACACCTCAACGACCCCGACGAGGCGCACCGCGCCATCGGGCAAGCACGCCGGCAGGGGCCGATCGCGATGGGGCCGCACGGGCCGGAGGTATTGAGCTACGAGTTGGTCCGCGCTGTGTTACGCGACCCTCGCTTCGTCCCTGCCGTGAAACTGGTGATGTCCGCACAGGGCGTTACGTCAGGCCCGCTGTGGGACAGAGCCAGCCAGAGCATCCTGGGACTCGAAGGCGAGACGCACCACCGGCTGCGTCGCCTTGTTTCGATGGCGTTCACTCCACGCGGTGCCGAGCGGCTACGGACGCTCATCGTCGACGTCATCACTGAACTCGTCGACCCGTTGGCCGCCGTCGGACACTGCGACGTGGTCGCCGATATCGCGCGCCGGTACCCCACCCCGATCATCTGCGCGCTGCTCGGCGCACCGCGTCAGGACTGGCAGCTGTTCTCCGCATGGACCGATGAGATCAAGAAAATATTCGACTGGAACGTCGCCAGCGACGGGCCCGTCATCGAGGCGGCCTGGGCCGAACTCGACGCCTATCTCGAAGAAATGCTTGCGCAACGCCGGGAAAACCTCACCGACGACCTGATCTCGGACCTGATCCGCGCCGAGGACGAGGGTGACCGGCTCTGCCGCCGCGAACTTCTCATGCTGGCCGCCACTCTGCTCGCTGCTGGTACCGACACCACTCGCAACCAATTGGCGGCAGCGGTTCACGTCTTGTATCGATGTTCCGACCAGTGGGCACTGCTAGGCGAGCACCCCGAGTTGGCCGGCAATGCGGTCCACGAGCTGATGCGCTATTCCCCAATCGTTTTCGGCCTCGTGCGAATGGCGGCCGAAGACATCCAACTGGGTGGTGTAATCATTCCCGCTGGCTCTCTGGTGGTGGCCAACATCGCAGCGGCCCATCGCGACCCGGCCGTGTACGACGATGCCGACCGGCTCGACATCACCCGCGAGCCGTCGACGCCCAACCTCGCGTTCGGCAGTGGTGCCCATTACTGCCTGGGCTCGCACCTCGCCCGACTCGAACTCGTTGAAGCGCTACGCATCATCACCAGACGGATGCCCAACCCGCGCGCCGGCGGACCACCACGATGGAAGCAGATGACCGGCATCACCGGCCCGATCGCGCTACCCCTCGAATTCGATGCCGGACATTGAGAGCACCGGACAGCACTAACTCCCGAGCGCGCTCTTGATCTTCTCGTCTTGTTTTTGGCCGACCTCGATGACGAAGTCGTGCGGTGCCAGCGCGAAAGACGGGCCGTCGAACTCGAGGCTGACCAGTGCCTTGCCCTCAGTGAAGAGCAACATGGTGATCCCCTTGGAGTGGTCCTCTGATAGTCCCGAAATCGTCGCCCCGTCAACTCCAACGTCAATGGACATCGCTTTACTGAGCAGAGATTCGCGCTGAATCCCCTTTGCCGAATCCAGCGCATTGGCGGCAGCCTCAGGGTTGAGCAGGATCTGGATGGTGTCGATGATCGTGTGGCTGTGGTCTGGGTCGCTGAACGTCGTCGTGGCCCCGAGTTGGCCGTTCGGGTCCTTGGTTGACGGGCCGGCCGTGAAAGCGTCGGGTGCTTTGATGTCGCTGGCCTTGATCAGCAACGTGGTGTAGTCGCTGACCGGGGCGTGCGTCGTGGTCGCCGGCCCCGAGGTTGGCGTCGACGAGGTCGAATGGCTGCTGCAGCCGGCCGCCGACGCTGCCGCCAACGTCGCAACCGCGGCGACGCCGACCATCACCATCCGGGCAACCCTCATCGCACAGTTCTCCTTTACACCGAGGTAACGGAAACGGTAACCCACGGCAAAGTCCGCCGCTGCCCAACGGCCGGGAGCACGCGCATCCATCGTGCTCGGCGTGTTTGACCGGCCGCCGTGGCGGGAAGGCGAAAGGTGCGAACCGATTGTTCGTAACAGCAAGCGAAAGCTCAACATCAGACAGAGAGGATTCGGTCCATGGGAGAACACAAGAGTGGCCCAGAAGAAGGAATCAAGGGTGCCGTCGAGGGCATCAAGGGCAAGGTTAAAGAGGTCGGCGGATCGGTCGTCGGTCGCGACGACGTCGTTCGCGAGGGCCAAGCCCAGCAGGACAAGGCCGATGCCCAGCGCGACGCCGCTAAGAAAGAAGCCGAGGCCGAGTCCGCTCGCGCCGGCGCAAAGTCTGCCGAAGAGCGCCAGAAGAACCACCAGTAGAAGGATCTATCCGAACGGTCCGGTCCGGCTTGTCGGGCCGGACCGTTTCGCGGTTGAGGGCCTCGGGTAGTCGCTGCCGGTGACCAAGACGACGACTCCGCTTACTGCGCTGGCTCTGGTGTGCAGTCTGTGGCGTCCGCGACCGCAGCCAGCACGCGATGCCGTACACCTGGCGCAGGTGCTGCGATCAGCGGAATACCCTGCGTACCAGTAGCTTTCACGGCGGTCAGTGAAGGCTGTTTACTGCCTCGGAGATGATGTTGACCACGACTTGAGGCCGGGTGATCAACGGAGTGTGGTCGGCATCATGGACATGGACAGTAGCGTGCATCCGTTCGGCCATGAACTTCTGAGTGACCGGATTGATCATTCGGTCTTCTTCGGCGATCAGAAACCAGGACGGGTGGTCTTTCCATCCGGGCCGGGGTACCGGCTGCTGGATGCTCTGCACGGCGATGGGCCGTTGCACGGCCGCCAGCACCGCGTGCTCTTCGGCGGTACCCTGCTGCGCGAAAGCCTTGGGAAATGCGTTGGTCGGCAACCAGATCCAGCCATGGTCGTCGGGCTTGAGCTCCGGCGCGTCGGGGTGTGAGGGGTCGCGGTAGAAAACATCCCCGACGGTCTCGCCCTCGTCGGGCGCCAAGGCGGCGACATACACCAGCGCTTGCATCCGCTGATGCTTCGTGGCCCCGATGACACCGCCGGCATAGGCGTGGCCAACCACCACGACCGGCCCGTCGGTCCGGTCGATGGTGCGGTCGAGCGCATCGACGTCGTCGGCCAGGGAGGTGAGCGGGATCGGCGCGGCGATGACGGGGATCCCGGCCTCGTGCAGACCGGTGATGACCCGACTCCAGCTGGATCCGTCGGCCCAGGCTCCGTGAACAAGGACCACCGTTGCCGGCGGGGTTTGAGAACTCATATGACGCAATACCTTTCGGTGTGTGCGGCGTTGACAATCGGTTAGATCGCGGCGGTCTCAGCCGGTGCATAGAGCCCGCTCCCGGTGACCAGTGGCAAGTCGAGGGTCGTCCTGATTCCGGGGGGCGCCGCGACGACTGCCGGGATGGCGTTCACGATGCGGCCCGCCGCGCCGGCGATAGCCGCGTGGTTATGGTCACCTTTACGGCTGGTCGGCACGATGTCGACGGTGTAGGACGGCTCGCCGGTGATCTCGACGCGATAGGAACCGCCGCCGGCCGCGGGCTGTGCCCAGTCGGGTCGCAGGTCGGGTCGCAGCCGCGTGATGTGCTCGACGACGATGGCCGGACGCCCCTTGGACATGCCGGTGATTTCGAATTGCAGCGCCGCCATGGTGCCTTTGGCGACGCGCCCCACGGCGAT
>DASQRI010000624.1:0-2917 GCA_035642975.1 Mycobacterium sp. | reverse complement strand
TGATATTGAACGGCAGGCAGACCCGGTCGCCTATCTCCACCGAGGCCACGGCGGCTCCGATCTCGACGACTTCGCCGAGGTTCTCGTGGCCGAGGACCCGACCAGGGTCCATCGCGGTCCGGCCCTCGTACATGTGCAGATCGGATCCACAAATGTTGGTGGTGGTGATCCGGACGAGTACATCGGTAGGCCGTTCGATGCGCGGATCCGCAACGTCCTCGACGCGGAGCTGCCGGGGCCCTTCGTAGACAACAGCTTTCATGACCTCTCCCAATCTCGAAACCGGCGCGCCGCATTGTTGACCGAATGCGGAGACGATTGCACAACATCCACCGGCCAGGTTCCCAGAGCACGGTTCTGACATCTTCGTCCTGCTAGGTCGAGTTCGCGGTGCCTCTTTCGCCCCCGCGAGACGCTAGGCAAGCCTGCAAGTGGTCACTGACCGGCGTAACATCGGTTGTCCGTACCTGGGTTCCCATGGGTCAGCCGTCATCAGCTACCCATGGCACCGGACTGGGGACTGACACGAAGTCATCTGGCGTTGATGACGCCGGCTTGGCAACGATGGACAGCACGGGCAAGGCCCAGCTGTCTAATATCTATGCCCTTTTGGTCATGTCATCGCTGATGTTCGATGGCCGTGCCCCAGACGACATTCTCGAGCTGGCTGCCGACTCGGTGTCCTCGCTGACCCGATCCACCACCGAAACCGCCTACCGGATCGTCGCCGGCTCGCTGGCGGACAGCCGTGATCCGGGACGGCCGTTGGAGAACGAGCTCGACAGAGCCGTCGCGGAAGATTTCGGTGTCCATCGGGAAATTACCTTGCCGGACGGAGTTTGGCGTTACGCGCTCACTCTGCGCGTAATGAGAGGCATTACCGGGGTGCTGGTGGTACGCGCTGCGACTGCGGCGTCACCCGACGAGCTGTTTTTACTCAAGGCTCTCGCACAGCAGACCGCCGCCGCGATGACCGCTGCCGATCTGATCGAACGAGAGCGTGATCAACAGCTCCGACTCCGGCACTTGATCGGGGAACGTGACGAAACGATCGAACACCTGGCTCGGGTGGTGAGCGACCTTGAGCGACACGAGCGGATACACGAGGCGCTGGTCGCCCTATCGGCCGCAGGAGCCGGTGAAGCGGGGATCGCCGCTAAGCTGCATGAACTCACGTCGCTGGCCGTCGGCGTCGAGGACGCATTCGGCAACCTGAGGGCGTGGGCCGGCATGCTGGAGCCGACGGACTACCGGTGTATCGGCGGCGCGAACCGTGAAGAGGTGCTTCGCAGCGCCGCGGCTAGCGCACAACCCGCGCGCGAGGGTGGCCGGATATTCAGTGTGGTTCGATCACGTGGCGACGTGCTCGGGGTGCTGCTGCTGTTCGACCCGGACGGGCGCGCCGGCACCTTGGACAGCTTCACACTCGACTACGGGGCCACCGTGCTCGCGCTCGAGCTGTCCCACCGCAGGGCGTTGGCACGGGCCGAGCTGCGCCGCCGTCGAGACCTGGTCGAGGATTTACTGACCGGCACCGATAATGAGAGTGCTTACGCGCGGGCCGAGGCCCTGGAACACAACTTACGGTCTCCGCACTGTGTCGCTGTAATACATTGGGAGAACACCGATTCCGGTCTTGTTGCCAAGTCGGCGGCGCACTGGGCCAAGCGCATAGGACGGGATTGCCTGGTCACTCGCCGGCACGCGACCGCGATTCTGGTCAGCGCCGGAGAGCTGGACCACACCGACCTCCATCGCGCCATCGCCGCCGACGTGGGTTCCAACCGCGGTTCGATCGGGGTCGGCTCGCTCGTTGACGCTCCCTGTGCGCTACCACAATCCCTCTCGGAGGCTCAGCGCGCATTCAAGATCAAGCAAGCCTCCCCCACACCGTATGGCTGCCGACTGTTCGAAGACCTCGGCGTGTACCGCATCCTGGATTCGGGCGACGGGCGGCCCGAGGTTCGCGGTTTCGTGCAGGAATGGCTGGGTGATCTGCTCGACTACGATCGCACCAAAAATGCCGAGTTGGTCAAGACCCTCGCGCACTACCTCGATTGCGGCGGAAACTACGATCTCACGGCACAATCGCTGCAGATTCATCGCAGCACCCTGCGCTATCGGTTGGCGCGGATCCGCGACATCACCGGCCGTGATCTGCAGGACGCGGACGCTCGCCTCAACCTCCACTTGGCTACCCGGGTACTCGACGTGCTCGGTGGAACTGATTCGGCCGAGGAGCACCCGCCTGCACGGTTGAGCTGACGCTGAAACCGTAAGGTGCCACTGCCCCATCCCTAGCTGGTAGGAGTCGAGAACCCGATTAGCTTCGAAGCGAAAACTCCGTTGGCGCAAGGACTGCGCAGCCTTCCCTCTATCGCCGTGCCAGCGAGCATCGCAAGCGCTTCCAGACGCCCACTGGCTATGGCGCTTGGACCCGCAAGAACCACATTCGTCGCGCGATTGTGCACTCTCGGGTCGAAGTACGGTGCGTGCTGCCGCCACAGAATTAGCTCAATCCGACGGGACGGTCATGGCATCCCGACCATGGCCTACTCGCCGATCGAGCAGGGACGGCTGCTCGAATGCCCGGCGCTGCAACCGATTGCGCAGCGGCACAACGCCACTCCTGCACAGGTCGCGCTGGCGTGGGTGCTTCAACACGACGGCGTCAACGCCATCCCGCGTGCCCGAACACTTTCCCACGTCCGGCAAAACGCCGCCGCCCGGGACATCGAGCTGACCCGTAATGACCTCCAAATCCTCAACCGAGCATTCCAGCCGCCTACCCGGCCGCGTCCGCTCGAAGTTCTGTGACGGCGCCAGCCGTTCAGGTGTGTGTCCCCCCTGGCCGTGGCTATCGGCCGCCGAGTTCAGGTCATGAGGTAATTGTTGACCTGCCGGATCGCCATGGCCC
>DASQRI010000623.1:0-10869 GCA_035642975.1 Mycobacterium sp. | reverse complement strand
GAAAAACTGCCGCTTGATCTCACCAAGCTGCCGTCTCCGGAGTATTGGCTTTCCCCGGAGCATCGCCCTGAATTGAATGCACTGGTCGCCGAGCTGATGTATGAGATCGGGGTGGGACTTGTACTTTTCGTTGCGCTGCTTAACGTGGGCTTGTCGGCCGGCTGGTCGTGGATTGGGGGCCCGCTCGCCCTCTTCCTGGCAGCCGTCACTCTCGTTGCAGCAATCCGCTTTTCCGTCCTGCTGCGTCGCGTGCCGCGAGCTGGGTAGAGCGACACCGCCACCGATTCCGGGCGGATCAATTCCGGCGGGCCCCCTGCAGCGTCATCGGCGCGATGTAGCCGCCTTCCAGCGTGCGATGCCACCAGGCGTGATCACGCCGCAGCTCAGCCGCGGTGGTGAAGCGATACTTGTACAGCTGAGCGCGCACGTATCGCGGTGGCGATTCCGGGAAAGGATTGTGGCGGAGCAGGCGCAGCGTCGTCGGGTCATTCTGCAAGAGCCGCGCCATGAAAGGGCGAAGCCACGAGTAGGCGTAGTGCGGAGAAATCGCGGCGAACCACATCAGCCAATCCAGTCGCAGGTGATAGGGCGCCCATTGCCGCGGAACGCGCTGCACGGCTCCGGGCTTGCCCTTGAATCCGTATTCCTTCCACACCGTCTGCTCGGTGATCGTGGGTTCCGCGGTGCCCTCGATCACCACCTCTCGGCGGGTTCGCCCGATGCTGCCGAACGCCCCGTAGGTGTTGATCAAATGAAACGGGTTGAACGACATGTTCATTCGCTGACGTCGCGAGATCATGTTGCGCACCGGCCAGTAGCTCAGGATCAGCGTCAGCGCCGCGAACACGATCACCAGCCCGGCGAACCAGCGTGGAGCTTCAGCCAGTGCCGGCTGGCTGGGGAGCGGCAGCACTGCGGCCGCCGATGACGTGTCGATTGCGCTGCAGCCCAGCAGGATCGTCAACCAGTTGAGCCAGGCGAAGTTCCCAGATGCCACCAGCCACAGTTGGGTGATGACGACGATCGCACCGGCGATGCTGGCCACCGGCTGCGGGGCGAACAGGCCGAAGGGGACGATCAGTTGCGCGAAATGGTTGCCCGCAACCTCCACCCGATGCAGCGGCTTGGGCAGGTGATGGAAGAACCAGCTCAGTGGCCCGGGCATCGGCTGGGTTTCGTGGTGGTAGTACAAGCAGGTCAGATCCCGCCAGCAGGAATCACCGCGGAGCTTGATCAGCCCGGCACCGAACTCCAACCGGAACAGCAGCAACCGGGCCATCCAGATCGCCAGCACTGGCGGCGCGATGTGATCATTGCCGAGGAACGCCGCCAGCAAGCCGGTCTCCAGCAGCAGCGACTCCCAGCCGAACGAGTACCACGTCTGGCCGACATTGACGATCGACAGATACAGCACCCACAGCAGCAACCAGAGCAGCACCGCCGCCGAAAGCGGCAGCACGTCGGCCAAGCCCGCCAGCATCGCCGCCGACAACGCCGCGCCGGACCACGCCACCGTCGCGAAGAACCGATCGGAATAATGCGCGTGAAAGATGCTCGGCGCTTGTCCGAAGGACACCCGGTCCAGATAGTGCGGCACGGGCAGCAGCCCGCGCTCCCCGATCAGCGCCCGGAATTGTCGTGCGGCCGCGACGAACGCAAGGAGATAGATCGCCGCGACGCCGCGCTCCAGTATGAGTCGGCTCAGCCAATACTCCGGTGCGCTAAACCAGCCCATGTCCGCAGCTCCTGGCGACGGTGGAATTCTCCATTGTCGCGCGTACCCGACCGGCCGGGCGCAAAACTCGCTAGTGGCCGGTGAGGACGCCTGTTGGCGCCAACTGGTTCATCGCCGACCGATGACGTATGGAGGCGGCAAGCCTGCGATGACGGCGCCGAGATTCTTCAGCGCCTTATTGCCGCCCAACCAGTAGCTGCTGTGCGCTTCGAAGCTGGGCAGTCCGAGCGAGCCGTGGGGTCCTGGGTCAGCCGCCAAGCGCTCAGCGCCGAAGCCCGGGGCCATCGGATCGGCACCTAACGTCCACTCGGTGACCACGCTGCCGATGCCGATCGCGTCGTTCGCTGCCCTCATCGCATAGACATGGGCAGCGGCGTCCAGATTCAGCCGACCGGCGCGGTCGACCAGCATGCCGGGGCTTCCGACCGCGATGACGTTGTCGGCGTGGAGGTGATGCACGCCGGACGCGGCCGCCGCCACTACGGTCGCGCCATAGCTGTGCCCGATTACGGTGTCGATGGACGGCGGCCCGACATGCGAGGCCCGCAAACCGTTTTCGAATGCTTCCAGACCGTCCGCGCCGCCGTACGCATTCTCCGGGAAGGCCGCGTGGGCGAGATCCATTGGGCGGTCGTAACCCAGCCACGTCGTCACCGCAATATCCTCTGCCCTCAGACTTGGGTCGGCAGCTAATGTGGCGATGTACATGGCCAACGACTTTTGGTCGCTGAACGACAGCCGGGCCAGATCCTGGCCGGTACCGGGGACGAAGATGGCGTTGCGCCTGGCGGTGTCCGGGTTTCCGATCGACACCGCGCCGTGTCCGAATTGGTCGAGCTGCCCCAGGTAGCGTGCCGGACCATCCTTGGTGTTCAAGCTCGCCTTCACGGCCCGATAACCCTCGAGATGTCTTCTGGCTGCGGCTAGTTGAGATTGCAGGGCGTAAAGCGCTCCGTCGTCGACGTTGTGGCCGGCCATCAACTCGTCGAGGCTGCGTTGTATCCGGTCGACGTCGGATTGGGCCTGCTGCTCAAGCTCGGCCAGGTGCAAGCGGTTGTAGTGGTCCTTGCCCAAGTGGTCCGGAGGATCCCATGGCATTCCGGCGTGGTTGCCGATGGTGTGGTCTTGGTCGTAGAGCCAGTCTTTTTCCTCCGGGGTGAGCTGATTCCAGAGCTGGTTGAACATACGCGGATCACTGGGCAGCGGCTTGGACAGCGCATCCCGGATGCGCGGTCGGTTCTCGTGCGGTCCGGGCGGAATCGGCCCGTCGCCGTCAGCCGTGTCGATCGCGCTCGCCAGCTCTTGGTCGGCCGCGTTGGCTTCCGCCACAATCGCATCCAGCCGGGGCTGCAGTTGCATTTCGGCGATCAGCGCCTGCACCGGTGGACCTTCGAATGCCGAACTCGGCACCACTTTGTTGGCGACCGCGTCGATCGTCATGAGCAGCTCGGCGGCGTCGAGGCGCAGCGTGACCAATGCGGACTGCACGCGCTCGATGCCGTCGGCGGCGTTGCCGGCCGCGCGTGCCACCGCCAGCGACTCGCGGCCGTGCGCGTCGAGGTCCTGGCGGATCGACGCGTTGTTGCGTTGGCGGGCTTCAGCAGTGGCGCCCTCCCAGGTGTCGAACACCGCCAACGAGCTCAGCTGACATGAGGCCGCCAGGGTGGCCCGCCCACGGTCACCGGCCGCGTGGAACACCTCGCGCACCGCCGCGGCGCTCCAGCGTTCAATGTCGGACACCGTCAAAGTCATGAATCATGCCGTAACAGCATCAAAGACACGCGGCAAGTCAGCTGACAACGCCGTGCTGGCGGAATCGGATCCCCATGCACAGCTGGGGTTTAACGCTCACCAATCCTCTGCATCGCCGCGGACGCGGCTTATTGGCGCCGCTCCTTCTCAGACCGCTGCGCGGTCTGCATCGTCGCCGCCGCGGCCAGGGCCGCGAGCGAAATGAGCGCCAGCAATTGCACGCCGGCCGAATGGCCGGCGTAACCGTCGACCGATCGCCACGGGTGACGGGACAACGCCGCGCCGGCCAGGATCAGTCCACCGGCGCTCAACCCCACGGTGATCGAGTCGCGCCGCGGCGGATGAGCGCGCAGCACCCAGCACAGGCCCAGCGCGGCCCCGAACACCACCACTCCCGTCACGCCGGCGATCACCGCCCCGGCGCCCAGCGCCGCGACGGCAGACCAGAATCCAGGCGCCCACGGGCGGGCAGCGGGGTCGTCGCGAGGCCGACGCCATTGCGGCCACCACGCCATCAGGGCCAACAGCGGCAGCAGCGCCAGGCCGCCGGCCAGGCCCACGCGGTACAGCGAGTTGGGCGCAAAGGACAGCGTGATGATGCCCGATGTTCCCGCCGGCACCACCCAGCCTTGCTGCCAGCCATTGACGGCCACCGCAGTCAGCGGAGTCCCGGCAGCGGTGTGCGCCACCCAACCGGCATTGAGGCTTTCCGGCACGACCAACACCCGCGACGTCTTCGCGTCCGGTAGGCGTACCTCCCGGCGGGCCGGACCCCATGCTCCGGTGGCGGTGGGTGTCACAGATGCGGCTGCGGCGCTGGGGTATTCAGCCGTGAGCGGCCCGGACAACTGCGCCCCGTCAACGACGAATTGCGCGCCGGGACTGATCAACAGCTCCTGCCGGCCGGCCGGCAACTGGATCGGCTGCCGGTCGCATGGTTGGGCCGTCACCGGCGCACCGTCCAGCAGCGCGCCCACTGTCGTGTGGATCGCGGTGTGCACAAACCGCCCGGCGATCGCGATGACCGGTCCGTCAACGCAGTCGACGGTGATCTCACGTGCCCGGTTTCGGGCGCCGTCGGCGGCGGCGATCGGTCTGCCGTCGGCGCCCAGCGCCGCGATCTCGGCGAGCCCCGGCGGTTTGAGTTGGTCGAAGCCCAGCGCGGTGCGGTCGATGACGTCTTGCCAATCGAGCAGGCTGATCGTCACGGTGTCGGTGATGCGGGATTTCAGCGGCAGGTTTTGCGGCCCGGCCGTATTCAATGTGCGGACCTGCGGACCGTCGCCGAGGTCGACGGCCACCATGGTCGGGTGTGCGGGCACCGATGACCTGCTGGGCGTGAGGCGTAGCCCGGTCACCTCGGTTGGCCGGGGCAGCGTAAGGGTGAGCGTCGGGGCTGTCTTGTGCTGCACCACTCGCTGCGGCGCTGTCCACGCCGTCGTCGGGTCACCGTCGGTGGCGGCGTAGGCGGAGCCGAGTACGTCGACCAAATCGGAGTCACCGCGGGCCCGGGTGGTGTCCGGCTCGGCGAGCAGATCGGCCAGCTTAGGTCCCGACCGTGCGCGTACCCAGACCGTCGGCAGCACCGACACCGGTTGAGGCACGCTCAGTGTGCGGCTGAACGTCGCGGGCGTTTCCGGCGCCAGCGACATCGAGGCCGCGCATTGCATGTTGGTCGGGCCCATCGCGCAGCCCGGCCGGCTGAGCGGTTCGGAGCCTAGATCCCATTGTGCGACAGGAACATTCGGCGGGGGAGCGGGAACCAGCGCGGTGTGCCGCAAATCGACCGGATGCGCGAACCCGGAGGCGTCGTATTGGGTGATCGCCAAGTCGGTGATGGCGAACTGCACACCCGCGGATCCGTCGTCGGTGCCGATCGCGGTGATCCGCACCCACGGGGTTTCGCCGTAGGGCAGCGCCGCAGTGACCGGCTTGCCGGCCTCGTCGAACCGCAGCGTAGTTGTGCCGGTGGCGGTTTCGATTTCGACGCGGCGGACTTGCGCACCGACGGCGGTTGCGCTGGGCGTGATGGTGATGACGCTGTTGGTCACCGGGTGGTCGAAGTCCACCTGGAGCCATTGACCGACCGCGGACTGCAGTCCGTTGGAAACCCAGGCGGTAGCCGAATCGCTGTCGATCGCGGCGGCCGGTGATGCGGCGGTCGCGACGTCGGGCAGCGCCGTGGCGTCCGACGACGAACTGGATGCTGTCAGCCGGCCGCCGGTCCACGCGCCGTACACGGTTTCGGCTCCCGGCGTCGGATAGTCGGGGACCCGGTTGAAGGTGCGCCGGGCGTCGCCGGCGGCGCGGATCGACGACGAGTGGTCGTCGACCCGGCCGTAGTCGGTCTCCCGGGCCAGTGGTGTGTCGGTGACGGTGACGCCGGTTTGGCCGGGCACCCCCAGGCCCGCGCGCATGGCGTCCGCGGTCATCAGCACCGGGCCCAGCGGCGGCTGACCCGACAGTCGACGGCGTTCATTGAGGCGCAACAGCACCTCCGGCCCGCCGTCGACGCGGGCCAACTGGTCGACGTCGGCCAGGTAGGGAGCGGCGGGATCGTCGGCCGCTGCGCCGACGCGGTAGATCTCCACCGCGGGGTAGCGGGGTCGCAGTCCGCTGTCGGTGACGAATCCCGACACCGGGCCGGGTCCGACCGGCGCGCCGAATTCGGCGACCTTCTGTAGTCGCGGCGACCCCGCGATGGCGCGGTGCACCAATATCGGACGGGCCGACCGCGACGTGTCGGGATCCAGATCGTTGCGTACAACGACAAACGAAATACCCTGGCGGACAAGCGTATCAGCCAATCCCGCGGAGGGTCGTCCGGCGGCGAACAGGCGTTGGACCGAGTCCAGCGCCCGGATGGTTTGCGGCTGTGTCAGCGGGATGGAGTCACGCACGCCCCACGGGCTGTCGCCCAGCACCTGCAGCGGTTCGTCGTGGCTGGTACCCCACAGCTGAGTGGCGAACGGTGCGCCGGGAACCACCAACACGCGGCCGGGGGTCGGCGCACCGGTGTTGTGTGCGGAGAGCCAGTCGGCGGCGTCGTGCCAATACCGCGGTATCGCAGTGAAGGTGCCGGGCGGGGTGATCCGGCCGGACCATGCCAGCGACGTGCCGGCCATCAGCGCGGTCAGCACGACGATTCCGGCCGCGACTCGCTTGTCGCGCTCGGGATGAGCAAACGCCTGCAGCCACACCGCTTTCGGCACGCTGCCCGGTAGCGGGATCCGGCCTAGCAGCTGGGCGAGGCCCAAGACGATCGGGATCCGGACCACCGATCCCAGCTTGTGCACGTTACGCAGCGGCGCTCCGCCGGCATCCAGGAAGGCCTGCACGTGCTGGGCCAGCGGTGAGCCCAGCCCGCCGCTGTATCCGGCGCCCAGCAGCACCACCCCGACCAGCAGCATCGTCACCAGTCGCCCGCGTGCCGGCATGTCGCTCATCGCGAGCCCGGCCAAGCCGGCCGCCGCCACCAGGCAGGTGGCCAGGATCGCGACCGACCCGGTGACCAGCGGTGCGCCCGCGGTGGCGTTGGGCGCCACGAATGGGGTCCAGCTGTCGGTGCCGCGCAGCACCTCGACCAGCGACGACCATTGCGTGGTCACGCCGGAGGATTCGATGAAGTCCAGGAACGGCGGGCTGATCCGGGCCATCAAGATCAGCGCCACCAGCCACCAGGTCATCGCCAGCGCCAGGGCCAGTAGCCACCATCCGGTGTAGCGCCACCATCGGCGGTTGGGCCGGTGGCAGGCCCACCAGATCACGGCGGGCAGACAGCCGGCCAGCGTCGCGATCGCGTTGACCGCCCCCATCAGCGCGACGGCCACCCCGGCCTGACCGGCGAGCCGACGGATCGACCGCCCGTCCCCGCGCAGCGCTTGAATCGTGGGCAGCAGCACCCACGGCGCCAGCATGATCGGCAGGGTTTCCGACGAGATCGACCCCAAGGTGGTCAACACCCGCGGCGAAAGCGCGAACGCCGTCGCGGCAATGATCCGCGACGTCGGGCTGCCGAGCCCCTTCCCATCGTTTAAAGCCTCGGCGACCCGCAGCAATCCCCAAAATCCGACGGTCAACAGCAGCGCCCACCACAGCCGCTGAGTGATCCAGCCCGGCAGCCCGAGCAGGTGACCGGCCAAAAAGAACGTGCCGTGCGGGAAGAGGTAGCCGTAGGCCTGATTTTGCGCCTGCCCGAACGGCAGTTCGCTGTTCCACAGACTGGTCGCCCGGGACAGGAAGCGCAGCGGGTTGGCGGTGAGGTCGAGCTTGGTGTCGGGGGAGATCTGTCCAGGCGACGCAGCGAAGCTCAACGTCAGCGAAACGACGGTGACCAGCCACAACCAGCGTCGCGGCAGCGGCGTGACCTCGACGGGCCTCGGCTCGGCCCGCATCGTCACCGGGCGGCGGCTAGCTGCGGTTGCCGTACTCGACCCGGTTGAGCACCGACGACTGCGGGTCTCCCCCGGGCAGCGGCGGCTTGGTGTCCTGCTGCACCATCAACGTGATCCCGAAAATCGCGGCTGCACCCAGCAGCAGACCGACCACGACGCTGGCGGCGGCGGGCGCAACAAAGCGGTTCATCGGGCAACTCCTCGGATGTGCAGGCTGAATCGAATTGGCAAGCCTAGAGGCCAAACCTAGCAGAAGACGAGGTCATGGCCGGTCGAGCGGTGCGTCCGGGCTGACGAACCGGGTGGGCGGCGTCGCCGATCGATCGCATGACAGCATGGCCTGATGGGTTTCCCGCGCGTCTTGGCTGTGCTTGCCGCCGCTACGGCGCTGGTGGCGGGGTGTGGCCACGCCTCTGAACGCCCCAAGTCCGCGCCGGCCACCTCCTCGGCGGCCAAGGCGATCCCGCCGGCCCGGCCGGCGTGCGGAGATCCGGCGGCGATTCTGGCGGCGATGTCTACCCGCGACAAGCTGGCGCAGCTGCTGATGGTGGGAGTGCGCAACGGTGACGACGCCAAAGCCGTGGTGGCAAACAACCACGTGGGCGGCATCTTCATCGGCAGCTGGACCGACCTGTCGATGCTGACGAATGGCACGGTGAAGAACCTGTCCGCGACTACCGCGCTGCCGGTGGCGATCAGCGTCGACGAGGAAGGCGGCCGAGTGGCGCGGCTGTCCGCGCTGATCGGGCCGTCGCCGTCGGCGCGGGTGCTGGCCCAGACGCACACCCCCGACGAGGTCTACGGCATGGCGCTGGACCGCGGCCATCGGATGCGCGGCCTAGGCATCACCGTCGATTTCGCCCCGGTGGTCGATGTCACCGACGCCGCCGACGACACGGTGATCGGCGACCGGTCATTCAGCTCGAATCCGGCGAAGGTCACCGAGTACGCCGGCGCCTACGCGCGAGGTCTGCGTGACGCCGGGCTGCTGCCGGTGCTCAAGCACTTCCCCGGCCACGGGCACGGCTCCGGCGACTCGCACACCGGTGGCGTCGTCACGCCGCCGCTGGCCCAGTTGCAGAACGACGATCTGGTGCCCTACCGGACGTTGGTGACCGCCGCCCCGGTCGGGGTGATGATCGGCCACCTGCAGGTTCCCGGCCTCACCGGCAACGATCCGGCCAGCCTCAGCCCGGCCGCCGTGCAGTTGCTGCGCACCGGCACCGGGTACCACGGTCCGGCGTTCGACGGCCCGGTGTTCAGCGACGACCTGTCCAGCATGGCTGCGATCAACGAGCGCTATCCGGTGCCCGACGCGGTCTTGCGCGCCCTGCAGGCCGGCACCGACGTTGCGCTGTGGGTGACCACCGACGAGGTGCCCGCGGTGCTCGACCGGCTGCAGAAGGCATTGGCCGCAGGCGAGTTGACGATGCCGGGCGTCGATGCAGCGGTGCTGCGGGTCGCGAAGTTCAAAGGGCCCAAGCCAGACTGCGGTCCGTAACGCGGCGGCGTGACCGCGCATTGCTTAGTCTGAAGCGCGGAAGCTTCGGTGACGCCGGGGCGCGTGGGCGTGCGCTAGAAGGGGACAGCATGGCAGGTGGTACCAAGCGGTTACCGCGTGCTGTCCGTGAACAGCAGATGCTGGATGCTGCGGTGGAGATGTTCTCCGTCAACGGCTACCACGACACGTCGATGGACGCGATCGCCGCGAAAGCCGAGATCTCCAAGCCGATGCTGTACCTGTATTACGGCTCCAAGGAGGAACTGTTCGCCGCCTGCCTGGAGCGTGAGATGACCCGATTCATCGACGCGGTGCGTGAAGACATTGATCTCGAGCAGAGTCCGAGAGACTTGTTACACAACACGATCGTGGCGTTCATGCGCTACATCGACGCCAACCGTGCGTCGTGGATCGTGATGTACGCGCAAGCCACCAACTCGCAGGCATTCGCCCACACCGTGCGCGAGGGCCGTGAGCGGATCATCGCTTTGGTTGTGCGAGTCCTGCAGGCGGGCACCCGGAATCCGGAACCCGATACCGACTTCGACATGACGGCGGTGGCGCTGGTGGGCGCCGGCGAGGCGGTGGCGACCCGGCTCAGCACCGGCGATACCGATGTCGACGGCGCGGCCGAACTGATGATCAACCTGTTCTGGCGCGGGCTCAAGGGCAAGCCAACCGATCGAGACGCGGCGGAAGCCGCCACCGAATCCGGCTAGTCGCGGGCTGAGGGAATCGATGCGATGAGCCGCCGCAACGTCGACTTCCTTTGTGCGGTGGTGATAGTCGGGCTGCTTGCCGGGGTTGCCGGGTTGTTGACGACGTTGCTGTTGCGCTCGCTGGAACATCTCACCTACCATTACACCTTCGGATCGCTGCTGGAGGGGGTGACGGGTAGCAGCCGTGTCCGTCGGGTCGTGGGCCCGATGGTCGGCGGCGCGCTCGCCGGTCTGGGTTGGTGGCTACTGCGGTCGAGAACCGATATTCCGTCGATGTCTAGAGCCATCGCGAGCCGCGAGCGTATTCATGTGGTGCCCTTCGTTGTCGACGCGGCGCTGCAGGTATTGGTCGTTGGTTCCGGTGCGTCGCTGGGGCGGGAAGCGGCGCCGCGCCAATTCGCGGTGGCCTTCGGGGATTTCGCTACAGGCTGGCTCAAACGGCTCTCGGCACGGGACCGCGAGATCCTGCTGGCGTGTGCGGCCGGCGCCGGGCTCGGTGCGGTATACGCGGTGCCGCTCGGTGGTGCGCTGTTCGCCGTGCGGATCGTGTCGAAAACCTGGCATCCCCGGGCGCTGGGCGCCGCGTTGATCACCTCGAGCCTGGCGGTCGCGGTTGCCTCGTTCGTCACCCATGATCAGCCGAACCTGATTTGGCCCAACCTGCACGTGTCGTATCGACTGATCGGTTATGCATTGGTGTTAGCCCCGCTGACTCTCGGCTTGGGACTTGCCTTCAACCGCCTGATGGCATCGGCACGTCGGGCCGCG
>DASQRI010000622.1:0-4315 GCA_035642975.1 Mycobacterium sp. | reverse complement strand
ATTCGGATCGGGCGGTCCACGGACGCGACGTCATTCATGATCGGCAGGATCCGGTCGATTACCTCGTCGAGGTTCACCTGCTCGTCCACCGACATCGACAGCGCGTCGTGGACCAACGCGATCGACGACACCCGACGTACCGACTCGATGAGCGCCTCTCGACCCTCGGCGTTGGTCGTCCGGCGGGCCTGCAGGCGCAGCAGCGCCGCGACGGTCTGAAGGTTGTTCTTCACCCGGTGATGGATTTCCCGGATGGTGGCGTCCTTCGACATCAGCGCGCGGTCTCGGCGCTTGACTTCGGTGACGTCGCGGGCGAGCACGGCGGCGCCGGCGGCCGAGCCCTTAACCACCAGCGGCAGCGTCCGCAGCAGCACCGTGGCACCGCCCGCGTCGACCTCGATGCGCATGCTGGCGCCGCCGGTCAACGAGTCGCGTACGTGGTCGGCGAGTTCGCGGGCCTCGAAGGGGTCGGAGATCAGCGGACGGGTGATCTCGATCAGGTTGTGGCCCTCCAACTCCGACGTCAAGCCCATCCGATGGAAGGCCGACAGCGCGTTCGGGCTGGCATAGGAGACGACGCCATCGACGTTGAGGCGGATGAATCCGTCACCTACCCGCGGACTCGAGCGCGACGTCGCCAGATCCCCCACGTTGGGAAAGGTGCCCTCCGACAGCATGTGCACGAGGTCCGCGGCGCAATCGAGGTAGGCGCTCTCCAGCGGGCTGGACTTCGGGGCGTCGGCGACGGCCGTTTGATGGGTCAACACCGCCACCACCCGGTCGCCGTGCCGCACCGGCACGGCTTCGATGTTCACGCCGGTCTGTTGCCACGAATACTGTTGGCCCGCATCACTTTCCAGCCCGATTGCGCCTGATTCGAACGCCGCATCGATCAGGGGCATGCTATCTGCGGCGACGACCGTTCCGACTGCGTCTCGCAGCAGGACGGTGGGGGCGGTATTCGGCCGGCACTGCGCGACGCATACCAGCGAACCGTCGTCGCGGCGAACCCACATTAGGTAGTCGGCAAAAGACAGGTCGGCCAGCAACTGCCACTCGCCCACTACCGCATGCAGGTGGTCGACGGCGTTGCCCGGCAAAACGGTGTGTTCGGCGAGCAGGTCACCGAGAGTGGACACCGGCGACTCCCGCGATCAGATATAGGTGAGGCAACGGCTAGCTGATCACAGCGATGAGGTCGCCGGCTTGGATGACGTCACTGACCGAGACACTGACCTTGCTCACCGTTCCGGCGACTTCGGCTAGGACCGGGATCTCCATCTTCATCGATTCCAGCAGCACCAGGGTGTCGCCCTCGCCGATCTGGTCGCCCTCGTGGACCACGACTTCGAGCACGCTGGCCACGATCTCTGCCCGAACGTCCTCGGCCATCATCACCCCGTTCGTCACCCAGCCGGTCTGCGCAATCGCGTTGCTCCATCGAACCACAGCCGGTTCTCCCAGTCGCGAGGGAGTGAGGGCTGATGCCAGGTCGCGTCGCCTGGACAGAGGCGGCGTGGGCGACGGCCGGCACAGCCAGCGTTTGATGTCATCGCGGCAACGATAAGCAAACTCGAAGATTACTAAGCGAACCTATAGAGCTGCTTCTGTGATGGTGTCGTGTTGTAAATGTGACATTTGAGCAGCAGAGTTTCCAGAGTGATTCGAGTGCCTGAAGCACACTGAGTGACTCAGCCAAATTTGAGGAGTATTCCGTTGTCCGACAAAACGTTTGCGCATTCGACAACTCGTAGACCCATGACGCGAGTGGCAACCGGTATCGGGGTCGCATTGGCAGCAATCGCTACCATCGGGCTTGGTGCCGGCGTCGCCGCAGCCACTCCCCAGCAACCCTTCCTTGCCGATGACCCGCTGCCGATTCCCGGAATGGGCGGTGCCGGGAGTGCGGTGAACATCGCCAACTCGCTCTTCGGTTCGCTCAGCGGGCTGATGAACAACGTGTTCCCCGGTAGCGGGGACCTGTTGATGCCTGCTACCAGCGCGTTCACTGGCGGTGGCCTTCCGGGCGGACTACCGGGAGGGATTCCCGGTGGACTCCCCGGTGGACTGCCGGGCGGACTTCCAGGTGGACTGCCGGGAGGACTTCCGGGTCAGGCCCCCGGACTGGGCGGCTACCCCGGCGGGCTGCCCGGACAGCTCCCAGGGCAGGCACCTGGGCTGGGCGGTCTCCCCGGTCAAACTCCCGGTTACCCGGGCGGGCTTCCGGGACAGAACCCCGGCATGCCCGGCGGCCTTCCTGGACAAAACCCGGGCTATCCCGGCGCACTTCCCGGACAGGTCCCAGGACAGACGCCTGGGGTGGGCGGCTACCCCGGCAGCCCCGCGCCTGGTGCTCCCGGTCCGGTAGCACCAGGACAGGCGCCCGGCCTCGCCGGCGCGCCGGGTGCGCTGGCGCCCGCGCAACCGGGCCCCGTCGCGTCGGCGAGTGCGACCGGCAGCACGCTCGCGCACGTGCCGGTCGTGTAGCCGCTGGTTACACAACGCTCGCGGCATGAAAGACTGATCGGTAAGTAGAACTGCGAGGAGGATCAGTCATGGCCAAGCGAGGCCGTAAGAAGCGCGACCGCAAGTACAGCAAGGCCAATCACGGCAAGCGGCCTAACGCATAACCGCTTAACCCACGAGGACGCGGCCCGTCAGACAAGACGGCCGCGTCCTCGCTTTATCGGGGTGTAGTGGGCTAGACGGTATGGAGGCTGACTCGAGGCCGAAGGCCTCGGGCTGCAATCGGACGTGGGTTGCCTTTGGCGGGTGAACACTCGCCGGGGTAGAGCCACAGTTGCAGATCAGGAGGCCTCCGGTGAGTTTCAACGGTACGAGTGTCGGGCTGGATGTGCATGCGCTTTCGGTGGTTGCGCATGCTGTCGATGAGGAATCGGGTCGGGTTGAGCGGGCACGGTTGTGTCCCGATCATGGTGAGATCCTCGATTGGTTGCACCGGTTGCGGTCTCCGGTGCGGGTGGCCTATGAGGCGGGCCCGACGGGGTTCGGGTTGGCGCGGGCTTTGGTAGATGCCCAGATCGAGTGTGTCGTGGCGGCGCCGTCAAAGTTGATCCGCCCGTCGGGGGATCGGGTCAAGACCGATGCCCGAGACGCCGCGCATCTGACCCGGCTGCTGCGACTGGGTGAGATCACCCCGGTCACGGTGCCCGAGGCTGACGTCGAGGCGGTGCGCGATCTGGTGCGGGCCCGTGAGGATGCCCGCGCGGACTTGATGCGGGTCCGCCACCGCCTGTCCAAGTTGTTGCTGCGCCAGGGCCGGGTCTACTCGGGTGGGCAGTCCTGGACGGGGGTGCACGAAACATGGCTGCGCCGGCAATGTTTCGCCGATGTGCACACCACGGCGGCGTTCGATCACCACTTCGATGCCGTGTTGACGGCGACCGCCGCTCGAGATCGCCTCGATGAACAGATCGTCGCGTCCGCCACCTCGCCGCGGTGGGCCGACACCGTCAACCGGCTCGGCTGCCTGCGCGGTATCTCTGCGTTGACCGGGCTGGCGCTGGCCGTCGAGATCGGTGACTGGAGCAGGTTCACCGGATCCTCGATCGGTGCTTACGTCGGTTTGGTCCCCACCGAGTATTCCTCGGGGACCTCGCGGGTGCAGGGATCGATCACCAAAACCGGCAACGCGCACGTGCGACGGTTGTTGATTGAGGCGGCCTGGCACCACCGCGCGGCCTATCGCAATCCCGGACCCACGATGCGAGCCCGCTGGGCCAAGGTCGATCCCGCCCTGAAGGCACGTGGACATGCTGGTAACCGAAGGCTGCATCAGCAATGGTGCCGCTTCAACGAACGCCAGAAGCCGCACGTGGTGGCCAACGTCGCGATCGCGCGCCAACTGGCCGGCTGGTGCTGGTCACTGGCCACCCTGCAGTAGCGCCACAGCGCAGACTTGATCGGAGCCAGTCGATCAGCGGCGAGGTAGGCGAACTGGATCTGCGTTACAGCTATGAGCAACAACATGATTCACCAGAACGTGATGTGACGCCCGTCCCTAGAGAGCAGCCACCGTTCGCGCCGAACCATCGTCTTGCGGTACCCAACCCGCGCATATCAGTCTGACACCACCGTCGTTGACCAACGACCGCCCCGGATCCGGCTGACACCGATCAAACGAAAGCCGCCCCGGCATTACACCGGGGCGGCTTTCACCTGCCCATTGACAAACAGTGCCTACATATCAGCTGTATCGACCACGAATGATGGTGGTCTGGCTGATCTCCACGCGTAGCCGCTCACGAAGACCTTCTGGAGCCCTCTCGCCACGGCATTTGGTAGCGATCAAAAC
>DASQRI010000621.1:0-5675 GCA_035642975.1 Mycobacterium sp. | reverse complement strand
CCTGCCCAGCTCGGCGCGTCGGCTCCGCGTCGAGGCGGCGATCGACGCCGTTGGAGCGTCCCGGTTTGCCGGCGCCCCGATTGGGCGGCTCTCCGGCGGCGAGCAGCAACGGCTGCGGATCGCCCAAGCTCTGGTCGGGACCCCGAAGCTGCTGCTGTGTGATGAGCCGCTGTTGTCGCTGGACATCAAACACCAGGGCGAGGTGGTCAACACTCTCGACGGACAGCGCCGTGCCGGGGACATCGCGGTGGTGATGGTGACGCACGAGATCAACCCGATGCTGCCCGTCGTCGACCGCGTTCTCTACCTGGCCGGCACCCGCTGGGCCATCGGGACCCCCGGTGAAGTGCTGACCAGCGCGACCCTCTCGGAGCTGTACCAGACCACTGTCGAGGTGCTGCGCGTGCAGGGCCGGATTGTCATCGTAGGGGCACCCGAGGCGGTGCCAACCGACCAGCACCACGACACGGCGCCGGCACTGTGACGCTGTCGGACTATCTGAACGACACGTTCGTTCAGAATGCGCTCATCGCCGCGACTCTGGTCGCAATGACCAGTGGGCTTATCGGCCCTTTCGTGATCATCCGCGACCTCGCTTTCGCGGTCCATGGTTCGGCCGAGCTGGCGTTCACCGGTGCCGCGGCCGGCCTGCTCGCCGCCAACAACCCCGTTCTGGGGGCACTGCTCGGGTCGCTGGTCGTCGCGACAGCTATCGGTCTGCTAGGCGATCGTCCCCGCGAGCGGAACTCGGCGATCGGGGTGATCCTGGCTTTCGGCCTTGGTGTAGGGGTGTACCTGCTGTCCCTGTACACCGGGTTCGCGACCGCCGCCACCAACATTCTGTTCGGCCAGATCTTCGGTGTCACCGCCGACCAGATCGCCCTTCTCACCATGATCGCGACCGCCGTGCTGACCACGATGGTTCTGCTATACCGGCCGCTGCTGTTCGCCTCTATTGATCCTGACGTCGCACTGGCGCGCGGGGTGCCCACCCGACTGGTCGGCTTGCTATTCGTCTACCTGCTGGCGCTGACCGTCACCGAAGCCGCGCAAATCGTCGGAACTCTGCTTGTCCTTAGCCTGACGATCACCCCGGCCGCCGCAGCGACCCGCCTCACTGCCCGCACCCCCGCGCTGATCGCGTTGTCCATCGCGTTCTGTTTGATCGCCGCCGACGGCGGACTGCTGCTGGGTCTGATCTACCCCAACGTCAAAGCCAGCGTCTTCATCAGCACCATCAGCTTCGCGATCTACGCCGTCATCCGGCTCGCCGCCAGCGGTTTCCCGCTGTTCAGCCCCCGCCTGGGCGGGCGGCGCGGCGCCAGGCCGCTTGACGCAGCAGTCGCAGGCCGTTGAGTCCTACGATGATCGTTGAGCCCTCATGGCCGGCGACGCCCAGCGGCAATGGCAGGGTTGCCGCGAGGTCCCAGATGACCAAGCCGGTAATGAACGTTGCGGCGATGATGAGGTTGGCGACGACCACGGAACGCGCTCGGCGGGATAGCGCGATGGCGGCGGGGATGGCGGTGAGGTCATCGCGCACGACAACGGCGTCGGCGGTTTGGAGGGTCAGGTCGGATCCGGCGCCGCCCATGGCGATGCCGGTATGAGCGGCGGCCAAAGCGGGCGCGTCGTTGATGCCGTCACCGACCACGGTGACTTTGTGTCCGCCGGCCTGCAACTGCCTGATGATCGTGACCTTGTCGTCGGGCAGCAGCCCGGCGCGCACGTCGGTGATGCCAACCTGAGCGGCGAGCTGTTCAGCGGTGGTTTGGTTGTCGCCGGTCAGCAGCACAGGGACTGCCCCGGTCAGGCGCCGCGCGGACTCGATTGCGGTAGCGGCTTCAGGGCGCAGCTGATCGGCTAGGGCCAGTACCCCGACTGGGCAGTGTTCACAGGTCATGACGACGGTGGTGTGGCCCTGGCGCTCGAGCGCCTCGACCGCAGCGCGCACCGGTGCCCAGGTGGCGGTGTCGTTGAGGCGGGGCAGCACCGCCGCTGGCGACATGACCTCGATGAGCCGGCCCTCGATTCGGGCGGTCACGCCGCGGCCCGGGTGTGCAGTGAACTCCTCGGCAATCGGCAGCTGCAGGCCCCGGCCGTGGGCGGCGCGCACGATCGCTGCCGCCAGAGGGTGTTCGCTGGGATGTTCGGCAGCCGCCGCCAGCCGCAACAGCTCGTCATCGTTGAATTGTGGGTCAGTACACCGGATTTCGGCGAGCGCAGGCACGCCGCGGGTGAGCGTGCCGGTCTTGTCGAATGCGATCTGCGTGGTGGCGCCGAGCTGTTCCATCACGACCGCGGACTTAGCGAGCACGCCGTGGCGTCCGGCATTGGCGACCGCCGCCAACAGCGGCGGCATGGTGGCCAGCACCACCGCGCACGGAGAGGCCACGATCATGAACGTCATCGCCCGGAGCAGCGCCCGCTGCAGGGGATCCCCGGCAAGAAGCGGTACCACGAACACCGCCATGGTGACCACAACCATGCCGATGGAGTAGCGCTGCTCGACCTTCTCGATGAACAGCTGAGTCCGAGCCTTGGTCCGGCTGGCTTGCGCCACCAGCGACGCGATACGAGCGACAACGGAGTCGGCGGCGTGCCGGTCGACCCGGATACGAAGCGACCCAGTGCCGTTCACCGTGCCGGCGAACACCTCATCGCCGACGCTTTTGTCCACCGGCAGCGGCTCGCCGGTGATGGTCGCCTGATCCACCTCGCTCCCCCCGGCGATCACGGTGGCGTCGGCGGCGATCCGCTCACCGGGGCGTACCACAATGAGATCGCCCACCTGCAAGTCGGCGGCCTTGACCGTCTCCTCGCTGCCGTCGGCGCTGACCCGAGCAGCGGTGTCCGGCGCCAAATCCAGCAGCCCGCGCACCGAGTCCTCAGTGCGCGCGGTGGCCAGCGCTTCCAGCGCACCGGAGGTGGCGAAGATGACGATCAACAAGGCGCCGTCGGTGATCTGCCCGATCGCCGCCGCGCCGATGGCTGCCGCCACCATGAGCAGGTCGACGTCTAGGGTCTTATCCCGCAGCGCGCGCACCCCGGCAAGCGCCGGCTCCCAGCCGCCAGCCCCGTAGCAGGCCAGATACAGGACCCACCACACCCAGTGCGGGCCACCGGCCAGCTGTGTGACCAGACCAGCCAGAAACAGCACCAAAGATGTTGCGGCCCAACGCATCTCTGGCAGGGCGAATAACCGAGTCCGGTGTAGCGGCGTCGGCCGCTCCGCCCGGTCCGGGCCACGCGGTGCAAGCGTCGAGACAGCCACGGCTCACCTCCACGATGACGACAAATGAACTTGAACAGAACGACCCGTGCGACGATACCAGAAGGTATGAACATGTGTTCATGCACTTCGGAGCGGGGTAAACTCGCCCACTATGGGGCATGGAGTCGAGGGCCGCGACCGCGCGTCGGCGCGGCTGGACGCTACTGCCCTGACCCATGTGGCGAGAACACTTCAGGCGCTAGCGACCCCGAGCCGGCTGCGGATCCTCACCGAGCTGCGAGAGCGACCGAGACCGGTGACTGAGCTGGCCGACGCAATCGGGATGGAGCAGTCGGCGGTGTCACAGCAGCTGCGGCTGCTGCGCAACCTCGGCATGGTCAGCGGCGTGCGCAACGGCCGCAGCATCGTCTACCGGCTCTACGACAACCACGTCGCCGAACTACTCGACCAGGCCATCTACCACAGCGAGCACCTGCGCTTGGGATTTTCGGATCAAACCGAAACCGCCGGTTGAGCTTTCCAGTACCTAACTGGTTGGCCCGCAAGCCCCATCAACTGTCGTCAGGGAATCAGCGAGCTTGCTGGCGAGGCTTCGATGCCCAGCAACGCACCGCACCGGAGCGGTGACCGGAGAAGATCCGGTTGCTGGTGGCAGCGACGGCTCCGACGGGGTCACCGCTGGCAATCGTCTCGGAGGGGCGAATTCGTTGGCCGGGGCTATGACGCGAAGTCAGCCGCCATAGCGCGATATCGCCGGAAGCATCACCGGACACCAGCACCGAGGTGCCATCGGTTGGCGCCCAGGCCAGCGCAGTGACGTCGTCGCGGTGCCCCTCGCCGACCAGACCTTCGCGCCCGGTGGGGCCCGAACCGGAGAAATCCCAGAAGACGACGGTGTCGCCGCCGTCGCAGCACATCCAGCGGCCTGACGATTCAAAGGCAAGGCGGGACACTGTCTTTGGGAAACCGCTCATCCGAAAGTCGCTGCCGTCGCGCACGTTCCAGCCGTGCAAGGTGGCGTCCTGGCTACCGCCGACCACCCACCGCCCGTTGGGTGCCACCGCGAGCCCGGCGATCGCGCCCGGGGCGACCAGGCGCTCGACCATACGATCGGTATCCGGCTCGAAGATCTTGACGCCCTGGTAGGCGGCCGCCGCCAGCCGGCGCCCGTCAGCGCGCATCCAGGCCAGCCCGGCAACGGTACTCTGCAGGTGCGGCGAGGTCCAGCGCAGCCGCCCATCGTCTGAGTACACCCGCACCAACCGGCCATCACCGGCCGCAAGGTCGCCGGAGTTCGTCGCCCAGGCTAGGCAGCTGCACCACTGGTGTGGATGCTCGGCCAGCACCGGGCCGTCGGCGAGGTCGAACACCACGAGTCGCTGGCCGCCGCCGACGGCAAGCCGGGTGCCGTCCGGGTTGGCGGCCATTGCCAGCAGGAAGTCGTCGAGTGCCAGGCGCAGCTGTGCGCGACCGTCGGTGTCGGTGACAACGATCGTGCCCTCCGAACCGCCGATGATCACCCTGTCGGCGGCGGGATTGATCGCCAACACCGGCTCGCCGATGTCGAGTTGCCATACCAGCTCTTGGGTGGCCGATCCCGCAGTCGCCGTCATTGAGCCGCCGTCACAGGTGCCTCGGCGAGGCAAGCCGGCTTGGCATGCTCAAAGTCAACCGTTATTGAAAACGATTTTCAAATACTATTTGGCGCATATGTTCGCTCTGTTGGGCACCTCGGGTCGGCGCAGCACGCGTGCCGCGTGCCATCCGTCCCAGCCGATGCATGCAGCCAGGCGGCGGTGGTCGTTGCGCAGGTATCGACGTCGGGGCTGGCACGATGGCGGTGTGACGGTCGCTTCCTTCATCGCCCAGCGACGGGTGGGTTCGATGGAGCTGCTGCTGGGGCTGCTGGTTGGGTTAGCACTGTCCGGCGGCCTGTTACACGCCTTCGTTGTCGGCCACGCTGACTTGAGCACCGCCGCCACAGTCTTCTGCGCGGTGTTCGTTCAAGCGGTGCCGTTTCTGGCGCTGGGTGTGATCGTCAGCGGCCTGGTGGCTACGTTCGTCTCGCCGCAGCGCCTTGCGCGCTGGCTGCCGCGGCGCACCGCTGCCGCGATCGTCGTCGCGGGGTTGGGCGGAGCCGCCTTGCCGGGCTGTGAATGCGGATCGGTGCCGGTAGCGCGCCGGTTGTTCGGCGACGGTGCCGCGGGCGCAGCGGCGCTCACGTTCCTCTTGGCCGCGCCCGCGATCAACCCGGTGGTCTTGGTGGCCACAGCGGTCGCCTTTCCCGGCCAGCCGGCCATGGTTGTCGGACGCGCCGCGGCGTCGTTTCTGACTGCGACGATCATGGGGGCCATCTGGGCGAGGTGGGGAAGCCTCGACTGGGTGACTCGCCGATTGCCGATACAACATGACGAAACCGCTTCCCGTTGGAGTGTTTTCA
>DASQRI010000620.1:0-3073 GCA_035642975.1 Mycobacterium sp. | reverse complement strand
TTCACTGGGTCGAAATGGGAAGGAAACCTGACCGAACTCGAGATGCAGTGGGGCCGAACCATCGGCCAGATGCCCAGCCCGTACACCGCGGTCAATCCATTGATCGCGGCCTACCACTGGGGGGGTTATTGAGATGGCCCGTTCGAGTTCGCTGCGCCTGTCTCGGAGAGTATGGACACAATTGGCGATCCTGGCGTCGGTCACCATCCTCTCCGTCGCCGTGATGGCGTTCGGCTTCATCAAAGTGCCTGCGCTGCTGGGGGTTGGTAGATACACGGTGAAGGTCGACCTGCCCGCGTCCGGCGGGTTGTACCCGACGTCGGTAGTGAACTATCGCGGCAGCGAGATCGGCAGCGTCAAGTCGGTCGACGTCACCCAAAACGGAGTTCAAGCCATTCTCTCGCTGAAATCTGACATCGCGATTCCCCGCGACGTGACCGCCGCGGTGCACAGCCGCTCCGCGGTGGGGGAGCAATTCCTGGAGTTGACACCGCAGTCCGGCACCGTGCAGGACACCGGCCCGAAGTTGCGCGACGGCGACGTGATCGCGGTCGGCAGAACACAGATCCCGGTCGACATCGGATCCCTGCTGGACACCACCAATAAGGCGCTCGCGGCGATCCCGCAGGACAACCTGCACACCGTCGTCGAGGAAGCCTCCAAAGCCGTCGCGGGTCTCGGGCCGGAACTGTCTCGGCTCGTCGACGGCGGCACCGCCCTGGCGATCGACGCCGGCAAGACCTCCGACTCGTTCTCCCGTCTGATCGACGAGTTCCCACCGGTGGCCAGCTCGCAGGTGCGAACGTCGGATTCGATCGCGACGTGGGCGCGGCGGGTGAACGCGATCACCAGTCAGGTGAAAGCACAAGACGACAGGTTGGCGGACTTGCTCAACACCGCCGGCCCGGCGCTCGACGAAAGCACCGCGCTGTTCGACCGGTTAGCGCCGACGTTGCCCGTGTTGCTGGCGAACTTGGTCAGTCTGGGCACTATCGCGGTGAACTACCGAAACGACCTCGAGCAGCTGTTGGTCATGTTTCCGCAGGGGACCGCGGTGATGTCGTCAATCATCGTGCCGGACCGGGTTGCCAAGATGGACTACAAGGGCATCTATCTCGACTTCAACTTGAACCTCAACTCGCCGCCACCGTGCAACGCCGGGTTCCTGCCGGTGCAACAGCAGCGCATCCCGGTGCGGGAGGACTATCCCGACCGCACCAACGGCGAGTTGTACTGCCGTATCCCGCAGGACTCCGATATGAATGTCCGCGGCGTTCGCAATGTTCCCTGCGAAACCAAGCCGGGCAAGCGCGCACCGACGGTCGAGATGTGCGAAAGCGACGACCAGTACGTCCCGCTCAACGACGGTCTGTTCTGGAAGGGCGATCCAAACGCCACGTTGAGCGGCCAGAGCGTGCCGCAATACCCGAAGGGCGGACCACCATATTCGCCGGGCGAGCACTGGCACCCGCCGGCTGAACCGCCGGCCAAGCCGCCAGTCGCCATCCCTTATGACCCCGCGACCGGAATCTACGTCGGCCCAGACGGCCGTCACTACAGCGATTCCGATCTCGCCGCCGGAATGAAAGGCAAGACATGGCAGAGCATGATGGTGCCGCCGAAAAAACCGAATCAGTAGACGCCACTGAGCTCGTCGACGATGAGGGTGCCGAAGACATCGACGCCGAGGACATCGATGCCGAAGAAGCCCCTGCGGATGATGAAGAGGTCGCGGACCAGGACACCAAAAAACCAGCGCGGCAATGGTTTTCGAGTATTCCCGGACCGATCACCGTCGGGGTCGCCATCATCGTGGCTTTGGTCGGCTTAGGGGCCTGGCTGGGATACCGCGTGCACCAAGACCACCAGGTGCAAGCGCAGCGCAACCTTTACGTGCAAGTCGCGCGGCAGACCGCGATCAACCTCACCACGATCAACTACACCGAGGTCGATGCCGACATCAAACGGGTTCTGGACTCGGCCACCGGCGCCTTTCACGATGAATTCCAGAGCCGCTCGCAACCATTCGTCGAGGTCGTCAAGAAAGTGCAGTCGAAATCGGAAGGCACCGTCGCCGAGGCGGGTCTGCTCTCCTATACCAAAGACCAAGCGCAAGTGCTCGTGGCGGTAGCGGTCAAGACGTCAATGGCTGGGGCGCCACCAGACCAAGAGCCCCGCAGATGGCGGATGCGCCTCACCGTCGATAAGACTGGGGACGGCGCCAAGGTGTCGAATGTCGAGTTCGTGCCGTGAGCAGCCGAACCGCATTAACTACGCAGGAGGAGGGCTTCGCGATGTCCGGTGACAACGACTCGGCCGCCGACGAGGCAGATCTGCTCGACGCCCAGGAAACCGAGCAAGCCGAGGAAACAGTCGCCGAAGACGACGACACGGACGAAGCGCCGGCCAAGGAAGGTGCTCAATTCTCCTGGGGCCGTTTGCTCGTCGCAATACTTCCGGTGTTGGCGTTGCTCCTTGGACTTGGAGTGGGTTATCTGAAATGGCTCGACGGTACGGCGCGAGAATCCCAAGCGGCGGCAGAGCAGTCGATTCGAGCCGCCAGCGACACCACGGTCGCGATCTTGTCGTACAAGCCGGAAACCGTGGATCAGCAGTTGAAGGCCGCCGCTGATCGGCTCGCCGGCGGCTTCCGGCAGCAATACCAGCAACTCGTCAATGACGTTGTCGCCCCCGGGGCCAAGCAGCAGCATATTTCGGCGGTGGCCACCGTGCCCGCGGCGGCATCGGTATCGGCGACCGGAAAGCATGCGGTGGTTCTGGTTTTCGTTGACCAGACCACCACCATTGGCAACGATGCGCCCACCCAGAGCACGTCCAGTGTGCGTGTCAGTCTCGACAAGGTCGACGGTCGATGGCTTGTTTCGCAGTTCGACCCGGTATAGCGAGGGACAAGTGAGGCGGAGATGAAACATTTGTCGATGCTGCTGCGGCTACTGTGCGCCGCAGTCTTGACGGTCGGCGGCTTCACCACGGCGAACGGCAGCCCCGCCCGCGCTGCGGGATTCGAGAGCCTGATGGTGCCGTCGCCGTCGATGGGCCGTGACATACCAGT
>DASQRI010000619.1:0-5514 GCA_035642975.1 Mycobacterium sp. | reverse complement strand
CACCGGGCCGGCACCGGCGCCGCCGTACTCGTCGCCGATCAGTAGTCCGGTCAGACCCATGGCCGCCAATTCGTGCCACACCTTCGGGTCAACACCCGTGTCGGTCGCCATCAGCGTCCGCACCTGCGCTTCGCTGGAGTGCCGCGCCATCAAGTCGGCGACCGCGGTGCGCAGTGCCCGCTGTTCTTCGCTCAGTGTGAACGGTGCGCCGGTGCGCATGATCGCCGATCAGCCCTTCGCTGCCAGCGCGGTGCGCAGACTCGCGCATTGGCTGGCGAAAAACGACTGCGATACACCAGCTTTCGGTACCATCTGATCGAACCCGTGGAAGGCTCCGTTGACCACCTCGACACGACATGGCACCCCGGCCGCGGTGAGGCGCCCGGCGTAGTCGACGTCCTCGTCATGGAACAGGTCGTTGGTCCCGACGCCGATCCACGCCGGGGGCAGGCCACCCAGATCGTCGCGGCGTGCCGGAACCGCCACCTTCGGGTCGGCAGTGCCGAGGTAGGCCTTCCAGCCGAAGCGATTGCTCTTCGGGCTCCACAGCCGGTATTTGGGATTATCCGGTCCCGACCCGCTGCGGTCGTCGAGCATCGGATAGGCCAGCAACTGCAGGGCCGGCGTCACCTCGCCGCGGTCGTGTGCCAGCAGAGCCAGCGCGGCCGCCAGTCCGCCGCCGGCGCTGGCTCCGCCGATCGCCACCCGCGCCTTGTCGACGGCGGGCAGTCTGGCCAGCCAGGTCAGCGCCGCATAGCAGTCCTCCAGCGGCGCGGGATAGGGATGCTCGGGCGCCAGTCGGTAGTCCACCGCCGCGACCGTGATGCCCAATTCGCGGGTGAACCGGCGGCACAGCGCGTCGTCTTGCTGCGCAGTGCCGATGATGTACCCACCGCCGTGAAGCCACAGCAGCGCGGGACCCGGCTGATCGACGCCGGCCGGGCGGTGCAGCCGTACCCCGACACCGGAACTCAACGTGAGCACCTCCACGCCGTCGGGCGTCTTGCGCTGCTGCAGGGCGCTCAGCTTGCGGATCAGTCGCAGACTCCGCGGCCCGACCATTGCTCGTGGCGCGAGGCGCGCGACTCTGCGGAGGTCAGGGTGGAAGTCAGTGCTCGGCATCGATCCAGTATGCCGACCGCTCCAGGGCCACGACCAGCGCGTGTCCGACCAACTGGACGCATTCTCCGCTCGACGGGAGGCCCTCGGGGTACGCTCCGCGGATGACGGTACGACCGGCTCCCCGCTTTCCCGGACGCAGCATAGCGTCCCGCGCGCGGTGGTTGCTACGAGCCCGCCCCGGCGACTACATGCTGGCAGCTAGCGATGCGATGGCTTCGCTGCCCCTGGTCGGCAGGCATCTCGAGCCGCTGGGCGGCGTGACCGCGATGGGCGTGTGGGGCTACCGGCTGGTGCCGGGCTTCGTGTCCGCGTCGGCGAAATCGTGGCTCACTCCGGGTATCGGCGAGATCCGCAAGGCCGAACGGGACCAGACCCGGGCGGTCTCGGACGCTGCGCTGCGCGGCGTTGTCTCGGGCAAAGACCTGGACATCGAATGGCCTGCGCCGGAGCGGACCCCGCCGTTTTGGCGCGCGCGGCACCACCGTCGGCACCTGCACCGCACATCGGTGAGGTACGGACGGCAACCGGTGCAGCTGCTGGACGTATGGCGCCGCAGGGATCTACCGGTCCGGCCGGCGCCCGTGCTGATCTTCGTGCCCGGCGGCGCCTGGGTGCACGGTGGCCGTCAGCTGCAGGGCTATGCGCTGATGTCGCATCTGGCCGAACTGGGTTGGGTGTGCCTGTCGGTGCAATACCGAGTCTCGCCGCACCACCGTTGGCCATCCCACATCACCGACGTCAAAGCCGCGGTCGCGTGGGCACGGGCCAACGTCGACAAATTCGGCGGTGACCGCAATTTCATTGCGGTAGCAGGCTGTTCGGCCGGCGGGCACTTGTCCGCGCTGGCCGGGCTGACCGCCAACGACCCCGACATGCAGACCGAGCTGCCGGCGGGCTCGGACACCTCGGTGGATGCCGTCGTGGGGATCTACGGCCGCTACGACTGGGAGGACCGCTCGACCCCCGAGCGCGACCAGTTCGTCGACTTTCTCGAGCGAGTGGTGGTCAAACGCAGGATCGACCGCCACCCCGAGGTGTTCCGTGACGCGTCGCCGATCGCCCGGATAAACCCAGACGCCCCGCCGTTTTTGGTGATTCACGGCAGCAGCGACAAGGTGATCCCCGTCGAGCAGGCACGCAGTTTTGTCGAGCGGCTCAGGTCGGTTTCCCGTTCGGTGGTCAGCTATGTGGAGCTGCCCGGTGCCGGGCACGGATTCGACCTGACCGACGGGGCACGCACCGGCGCGATGGCGACCGCGGTCGGGCTGTTTTTGGGCCAGGTTCACCGCAATCGGATGATCGCGGCCAAAGAAGTTATTTAGCCGCCACCCGACTGTAGGGTCCGTCATTGAGGGAGGCGGATAGGTGAAAAGGCTCAGCGGCTGGGACGCCGTACTGCTGTACAGCGAAACTCCGAACGTGCATATGCACACCCTCAAAATCGCCGTGATCGAGCTGGACCCCGACCGCCGTGATTTCGGCATCGACGCGTTCCGGCGGGTGATTCACAGTCGGCTCTACAAGCTGGAGCCGTTTTGCTATCAGCTGGTTGACATTCCGCTCAAGATGCATCATCCGATGTGGCGGGAGAACTGCGACGTCGACCTGACCTATCACGTGCGGCCGTGGCAGCTGCGCGCGCCGGGCGGTCGTCGCGAGCTGGACGAGGCGATCGGCGAGATCGCCAGCACTCCGCTCGACCGCGATTACCCGCTGTGGGAGATGTATTTCGTTGAGGGGCTGGCCGACAACCGAATTGCGGTCGTCGGCAAGATCCACCACGCGTTGGCCGACGGAGTCGCCGCGGCCAATCTGCTGGCACGTGGCATGGATCTGGCGCCCGGGCCGCAGTCCGGCCAGACCCGCTACGCGCCCGACCCTGCCCCGTCGACCGGCGAGCTGGTGCGGTCGGCCTTCGTCGATCACCTGCGCCACATCGGGCGGATCCCGCGGACCGTCGGATACACCGCGCAGGGTGTCAACCGGGTGCGCCGTAGCTCGCGCAAGCTCTCACCGGAACTGACGATGCCGTTCACCCCGCCGCCGACTTTCATGAACCACATGCTCACCCCTGAGCGCAGATTCGCGACCGCGACGTTGGCGCTGAGCGATGTCAAGGAGACTGGCAAGGCCCTTGGCGTCACGATCAACGACATGGTGCTGGCGCTGTCCGCGGGGGCGCTGCGCAAGCTGCGGCTGCGCTATGACGGCGACGCCGACCACCCGCTGCTGGCGTCGGTGCCGGTGAGCTTCGACTTTTCGCCGGATCGCGTTTCGGGAAACTTTTTCACCGGGATGATGGTGGCGCTGCCGGCCGACATCGACGACCCGTTGGAGCGGGTACGGCGTTCGCACGACAACGCCATCGACGCCAAGGAGAGCCACCACCTGCTCGGGCCCGAACTGGTCAGCCGGTGGGCCGCCTACTTTCCGCCGGGGCCGTCGCAGTCACTGTTCCGCTGGCTGGCCAGCCGCGACGGCCAGAACAAAGTGCTCAACTTGCCGATCTCCAACGTCCCGGGTCCGCGTGAACACGGGCGAGTCGGCGGCGCGTTGGTCACCGAAATCTATTCGGTGGGCCCGTTGACCACTGGCAGCGGCCTGAACATCACGGTGTGGAGTTATGTCGACCAGCTCAACGTGTCGGTCCTCGCCGACGGTGCCACGGTCGACGACCCGCACGAGGTGACCGAAGCCCTGATCGAGGAGTTCATCGAAATCCGCCGCGCCGCAGGGCTTTCCGAGAAGCTGACGGTCATCGAAAGCGCGATGGCTCAGGCTTAGCCGTCCAGAAGGGCGTGCAGGTCACGGCGGGAGATCTTGCCGGTGCTGCTGCGCGGCAGTTCGTCGAGCACGACGATCTCGCGGGGCACCTTGTAGTTGGCCAGGTTGTCGCGGACATGCTGCTTGAGGGTCTCGACGGTGGCCGACCCCGTCTGCGCCAGCACGACGAACGCCGCCAGTCGTTGCCCGTACTGTTCGTCGTCGACTCCCAGCACGGTAGCCTCGGCGACGTCGGGATGCGCCGCCAAAGCTTTCTCGACCTCGATCGGGTAGACGTTCTCGCCGCCGGACACGATCATCTCGTCGTCGCGTCCCACCACGTAGAGTCGCCCGGCCTCATCAAGGCGGCCGATATCACCGGACGCCATGAAGTCCTCGTGAAAGTTCTTGCCCGCGCCGGAGGTGTAGCCGTCGAAGCGATTTGAGTTGCGCACGAAGATCTGACCGACCTCGCCGGTGGGCATCGCGCGATGCTCGGCGTCGAGGATGCGAATCTCGGTGCCGACCGCTGGTCTTCCCGCGGTGTCCGGCGCGGCGCGCAGGTCGACCGGCGTCGCGGTGGCGATCATGCCGGCCTCGGTGGCGTTGTAGTTGTTGTAGATGATGTCGCCGAATTCGTCCATGAACCGGGTGACGACGTCGGGTCGCATCCGGGAACCCGAGGCGGTGGCGAACCGCAGCGACCGACCGCTGTAGCGACGGCGAACGTCGTCGGGCAGGTCCATGATCCGGTCGAACATCACCGGCACCACGCACAAGCCGGTGGCCTGATGCAGGTCGACGAGAGCCAGGGTCGCCTCGGGGTCGAACTTGCGCCGCGTTACCACCGTGCAGCCCATCGACGCCGCGAAGATCAGTTGCGAGAAACCCCACGCGTGAAACATCGGCGCCACCACGACCGTCGTTTCTTCGGTGTGCCAGGGCACGCGATCCAGCATCGCTTTGAGCTCGGTGGTGCCGCCCCCGGAATGCTTGGCGCCCTTGGGGTTACCTGTCGTTCCCGACGTCAACAGGACCAGTTTGCCTTTCCGGTCCGTCGTAGCACGCCGGCGACCGGCGTGCGCGGCGATGAGCTTCTCGACGGTGGTTTTGTGGCCGTCGGGGTGGTCGGTCCATGCGACGATGCGGATGGTGTCGGGCTTGTCGGCCAGCGCACGGTCCACCGAGTCGGTGAACTCCTCGTCGTAGATCACCGCGTCGGCGCCTTCGCGGTTGACGACGTCGGCCAGCGCGGGCCCGGCGAACGACGTGTTCAGCAACAGAATGTCGGCACCAATCCGGTTTGCCGCCACCAACGCCTCGACGAAACCACGATGGTTGCGGCACATGATGGCAACCACTTCCGGTGGCCCGCCCGGCAGCGCCTGCAGCGCTGCCGCCAACGCGTCCGCGCGTCGGTCAAGCTCACGGAATGTCAGTGTCCCGACCTCGTCGACAAGGGCCGCCCGGTTCGGGCAGCGTTGCGCTGACATCGCGAAACCGCTTGTGACGGCGAGGCCTTCGCGGCGCACCACCGCGGCGATACGCAGATACTTGTCGGGTCGCAGGGGCGCGATGATTCCCGCGCGGATCATGGTGCCCAGCAGGCCGAGCGGTGCCATCGGCGTC
>DASQRI010000618.1:0-9963 GCA_035642975.1 Mycobacterium sp. | reverse complement strand
GTAGGAGATGTTGCCGCTCTCGACCATCCGGTCACACTCGGACTTGGCGCGGCTGGTGCTGGCCTCGTACTCGCGCTTCGCTGCAGCGGCGATGCGCACCGCCTCTTCGCGTGCCTCGCCGACCATCCGCTCGCTGTGTTGGCGCGCCTCGCCCACCATCCGGTCGGCCTGCGCCTTCGCCTCGGCCAAGACCCGGTCGGCCTCCGTGCGGGCGTGGTTGAGCATGGAGTCGGACTCGCTGCTAAACCACGCCCGCGCGGAGGCGGACCGGATCCTGGCCGACGCGAAGGCGCAGGCCGACCGGATGGTGGGCGAAGCGCGCCAGCACAGCGAACGAATGGTCTCCGAGGCGCGCGAAGAATCCGCCCGCATCGCCGCGGCGGCAAAACGCGACTACGAGGCCGCCACGGGCCGCGCCAAGTCAGAGGCCGACCGGCTCATCGAAAACGGCAACATTTCCTACGAGAAAGCCGTGCAAGAAGGCATCAAAGAACAGCAGCGCCTGGTTTCGCAGACCGAGGTCGTGCAGTCAGCCAACGCCGAGTCGGCCCGGCTCATCGACACGGCGCACGCCGAGGCGGATCGGCTGCGCGGCGAATGCGACATCTACGTGGACAGCAAGCTTGCCGAGTTCGAGGAGCACCTCAACACCACCCTGCGCTCGGTCAACCGCGGCCGCCATCAGCTGCGGACCGCGGCGGGCGTACACGACTACGCACAGCGGTAGCCCCCGTACCGGCGGTTAGGCGACGCGGGACCGCTTCGCGTCGCCCGTAGGATTGCGGCTATGGCCCGGCAGCACAGCCAAACGAAGAAACCGCATCCGGGTTCGCCGCTAGCCGTCAACATCGCCCGGCTGGGACGACGCCCAGGATCGATGTTCCCGCTGCACGACACGGTGACCAGCCCGACGCGTATCGGCCTGGAACTGATCGGAATCGCACCCGGCGCGCCGTTGGACCTCGATCTGCGGGTCGAGTCGGTTTCCGAAGGCGTCTTGGTGAGCGGGACGCTGTCCGCGCCCACCACCGGCGAATGCTCGCGCTGCCTGATGCCTTTCACCGGGCGCATCGAGGTCGCCCTGACTGAGTTGTTCGCCTACCCGGACAGCATCACCGAAGCGACGACCGAGGAAGACGAGGTCGGCCGGATCGTCGACAACATCGTCGATCTGGAGCAGCCGATCATCGACGCCGTGGGCCTGGAGCTGCCGTTTTCGCCGGTGTGCTCGCCGGATTGCCCGGGGCTGTGTCCGCGCTGCGGCGTCGTGCTGGCAACCGCCGAGCCCGGTCATCACCATGACGACATCGACCCCCGCTGGGCCAAGCTGGCGGCGATGCGGCCCCCCGACGGCGACGGGTCCGGCGATGAGTGAGCTGCTCGATGCGCTCGGCGTGGACCTGCCCGACGAGCTGTTGACCCTGTCGCTGACCCACCGCAGCTACGCCTACGAGCACGGCGGCCTGCCCACCAACGAGCGGTTGGAGTTCCTCGGTGACGCCGTGCTGGGTCTGACCGTGACCGACGAGCTGTTCCGTCGTCACCCCGACCGCTCGGAGGGCGATCTGGCCAAGCTGCGGGCCAGCGTGGTCAACACCCAGGCGCTGGCCGAAGTCGCGCGGAACCTGACCGAGCACGGGCTTGGCGCGTTCCTGTTATTGGGACGCGGCGAGTTCAACACCGGCGGGGCGGACAAATCCAGCATCCTGGCCGACAGCATGGAATCGGTGCTGGGAGCGATCTATTTGCACCACGGCATCGACGGTGCCCGGGACGTGATCCTGCGGTTGTTCGGCGCGCTGCTCGACGCCGCGCCGACCCTGGGCGCCGGACTGGACTGGAAGACTAGCCTGCAGGAGTTGACCGCGGCCCGCGGCTTGGGCGCGCCGACGTATCAGGTCACCTCGACGGGACCCGACCATCACAAAGAGTTCACCGCTGTCGTGATCGTGACCGGTACCGAATACGGATCCGGTGTGGGGCGGTCGAAGAAGGAAGCCGAGCAGCATGCCGCGGCAGCGGCCTGGAAAGCACTGAGTGTGCTCGACAGCGCGTGACGTAGGTTTTCTGGGATGCCTGAACTACCCGAGGTTGAGGTGGTGCGGCGCGGATTGCATGCCCACGTGGTCGGCAGGACCATCACCGCCGTCCGAGTGCATCACCCCCGCGCCGTCCGCCGCCACGAGGCCGGCCCCGCCGACCTGACCGCGCGACTGCTGAACGCCCGGATCACCGGCAGCGACCGGCGCGGGAAATATCTGTGGCTCACGCTGGATGCGCCGAGCGGCGACGAACAGGCGCTGGTCGTTCACCTCGGGATGAGCGGACAGATGCTGCTCGGTGCGGTTCCCAATTCCGGTCACCTGCGCATCGCGGCGATCCTCGATGGCGGGACCACGCTGAGCTTCGTCGACCAGCGGACGTTCGGTGGGTGGATGCTGGCCGACCTGGTCACCGTGGACGGCAGCGTGGTTCCGACGCCCGTCGCCCACCTGGCGCGCGATCCGCTTGACCCGCGCTTCGACATCGACGCAGTGGTCAAGGTGTTGCGGCGCAAGCATTCTGAGATCAAACGCCAACTGCTCGACCAAACCGTGGTGTCGGGCATCGGCAACATCTACGCCGACGAGGCGCTGTGGCGGGCCGAGGTGAACGGCGCACGCCTGGCCGACGCGCTGACCCGCCGGCAGCTGACGACGGTGTTGGAGGCGGCCGCCGAGGTGATGCGCGACGCGCTGGCCCAAGGCGGCACGTCGTTCGATTCGTTGTATGTCAACGTCAACGGTCAGTCCGGCTACTTCGACCGATCGCTGAACGTGTACGGCCGCGAAGGCGAACCCTGCCGGCGGTGCGGGGCGGTGATCCGACGGGAGAAGTTCATGAACCGCTCGTCGTACTACTGCCCGCGCTGTCAGCCGCGGCCGCGCCGGTGACTCGTGATCTGCATCTCCCCGCGGCCGAGATCGACGTTAGCGTCAAGCCCACTCGAACTTCTCCGCGCTGCCGTCGATCTCGCTCCAAACCAGGGCCGGTAGAAATGACCCATGACGGAACTGCGGGTGGAGCGCACCGGGGTGCGCCGCTATACCGGGCACAGCTCGCGGGGTGCGGAGGTGCTGATCGGCTCCGAGGACGTCGACGGCGTGTTCACCCCCGGTGAGTTGCTGAAGATCGCGCTCGCGGCGTGCAGCGGGATGTCCAGCGACCAGCCGCTGGCCCGTCGACTCGGCGACGATTACCAGGCGACGGTTCGGGTGTCCGGCGACGCCGACCGCGTCGAGGAACGTTATCCGCTGCTGCAGGAGACGCTCGAACTCGACCTGTCGGGGTTATCCGAGCGAGAGGTTCAGAGCCTGATTGTCGTCGTCAACCGGGCCATCGACCACGTCTGCACGGTCGGCCGCACGCTGAAATCGGGCACGAAGATCACCTTTGAGGTAGCCAATGTCGGACGCTGACGTCCGGTTGACCGCATGGGTGCACGGGCGGGTGCAGGGAGTCGGCTTCCGCTGGTGGACCCGATCCCGTGCGCTGGAGCTGGGTCTGACCGGGTACGCCGCCAACCGGCCGGACGGACGGGTGCTCGTCGTCGCGCAGGGCTCGCGTGACGCCTGTGAACAGCTGTTGCGCCTGTTACAGGATGGAAAAACCCCAGGCCACGTCGACAATGTAGTTGCCGACTGGTCGCAGCGCGGCGAACCGATCAGCGGCTTCACCGAGCGGTAGTCTGGCACGCCGTGTACCTCAAGAGCCTGACGCTGAAGGGCTTCAAGTCCTTCGCATCGCCTACCACGCTGCGGTTCGAGCCCGGTATCACCGCAGTGGTCGGGCCGAACGGGTCGGGCAAGTCCAATGTGGTGGATGCGCTGGCCTGGGTGATGGGGGAGCAGGGCGCCAAAACGCTGCGCGGCGGCAAGATGGAAGACGTCATCTTCGCCGGCACGTCATCTCGAGCTCCGCTGGGCCGCGCGGAGGTCACCGTCACCATCGACAACTCCGACAACGCGTTGCCGATCGAGTACTCCGAGGTGTCGATCACCCGGCGGATGTTCCGCGACGGTGCCAGTGAATACGAAATCAACGGCAGCAGTTGCCGTTTGATGGATGTGCAGGAGCTGCTGAGCGACTCCGGGATCGGTCGGGAAATGCACGTCATCGTCGGGCAGGGCAAGCTCAACGAGATCCTGGAGTCCCGACCGGAAGATCGTCGTGCGTTCATCGAGGAAGCCGCCGGTGTGCTCAAACACCGCAAGCGCAAGGAAAAGGCGGTCCGCAAGCTCGAGGCGATGTCGGCGAACCTGGCCCGGCTCACCGACCTGACCACCGAACTGCGCCGTCAGCTCAAACCGCTTGGCCGGCAAGCCGAAGTGGCCCGCCGGGCCCAGACCATCCAAGCCGATCTGCGCGACGCCCGGCTGCGACTGGCCGCCGACGACGTGGTCACCCGACAGTCCGAGCTGAGCAACACCAACGAGGCCGAGGCGGCGTTGCGCCGCGAGCACGACGTGGCCGCGGACCGGTTGGCGGTGGCATCCGAGGAACTGGCCGCCCACGAGGCGGCATTGACGGCGCTGTCGGAGCGAGCGGAAGCGGCCCAGCAGAACTGGTTTCGGTTGTCCGCGTTGGCAGAACGAGTGAGCGCGACCGTACGCATCGCCAGCGAGCGAGCCCAACACCTGGACGTCGAACAGGCCACCACGGGAGGCCCGGACCCCGACGAACTGGAAGCTGAGGCCGCCCGGGTGGCCGCCGCCGAGCAGCAACTGCTCGGCGAACTGGCCGCGACCCGCACCCACCTCGATGCTGCCCGCGCGGATCTGGTCGACCGTGAGCGCGACGCCGCCGAAGCCGAACAGGCCCACCTGGCGGCGGTGCGGGCCGAGGCCGACCGCCGCGAAGGCCTGGCCCGGCTGGCCGGCCAGGTGGAGACGATGCGAGCGCGCGTCGAATCGATCGACGACGGCGTGGCCAAGTTGTCTGAGCGCATCGAGGAAGCCGCCGTCCGCTCCCATCAAGCTCAGGTTGAGTTCGAAACCGTGCAGGGCCGGGTCGGTGAACTCGACCAAGGCGAAGTCGGTCTGGACGAGCACCACGACCGGACGGTCGCGGCGGTGCGGTTGGCCGACGAACGGGTCGCCGAGCTGCAATCAGCCGAGCGCGGCGCCGAACGTCAAGTGGCCTCGCTGCGGGCCAGGATCGACGCGCTGTCGGTAGGGCTCGAACGCAAGGACGGCGCCGCCTGGCTCACCCAGAACCGCGGCGGTGCGGGGCTTTTTGGCTCAGTCGCCAAGCTGGTTACGGTGCACTCCGGTTATGAGTCGGCGCTTGCGGCAATCCTCGGCGCGGCCGCCGACGCGCTGGCCGCGGACAGCTTCGGCGCGGCCGCGTCGGCGGTCACCGCGCTGAAACAGGCCGACGGCGGACGTGCGGCCATCGTGCTGAGCGACTGGCCCGCCATAGAAGACCCGGCGCCGGCGTCGTACTCCCTGCCCGACGGTGCGCGCTGGGCGCTCGACCTCGTCGAAGTGCCGGCGCGGTTACGGGGCGCCATGGTGGCCATGCTCTCCGGCGTCGCGGTGGTCGGCGGGCTGACCGAGGCGATGAATCTGGTCGCCGAACGCCCGCAGTTGCGCGCGGTCACCCGCGACGGCGACCTCGTTGGTGCCGGCTGGGTCAGCGGTGGCTCGGACAGTAAACCGTCCACGCTGGAGATCACCTCGGAAATCGCCAAGGCTCGTAGTGAACTCGCCGCAGCCGAGGCACAGGCCGGCGAGCTGGGCGCGGCGCTGTCCGGTGCGCTCAGTGAGCAGGCGGCGCGTCAGGATTCCGCCGAACAGGCGCTGGCCGCGCTCAACGAGTCCGACGCCGCGATCTCGGCGATCTACGAACAGCTCGGGCGATTGGGCCAGGACGCCCGCGCCGCTAAAGAGGAGTGGCGCAGGCTGCTGCGCCAGCGAGAGGAATTAGAGGCTGGGCGCGCCGAGACCCTCGGTGAGCTAGGTGAACTCGAGACCCGGCTGCGCAACGTCGAAGAGACGCAACACGTTACGGCCGCGCCCGTCGACCGCCAGCAGATCGCCGCGGCGGCCGAATCCGCCCGCGGTATCGAAGTTGAGGCCCGGTTGGCGGTGCGCACCGCCGAGGAGCGTGCTAATGCCGTTCGGGGACAGGCGGATTCGCTGCATCGCGCGGCCGCCGCGGAGCGGGAGGCCAGGCTGCGCGCCCAGCAGGCCCGCGCCGTACGCGAGCACGCGGCCGCGGTCGCCGCCGCGGTCGCCGACGCCGGGCGAAAGCTTGCCGTACGACTCGGTCACGTAGTCGGGGCGGCGTCACGCAACCGCGATGTACTCAGCGCCGACCGCCAGCAGCGGTCCGTCGCGATGGCGGCGGTCCGCGACGAGGTGAACACGCTGGGCGCCCGTATCGGCACGCTCACCGAATCGCTGCATCGCGACGAGGTCGCCAAGGCGCAGGCCGCGCTGCGCATCGAGCAGCTCGAGCAGATGGTGCTCGAGCAGTTCGGAATGGCCCCAGACGATCTCGTCGCCGAATACGGCCCACAGGTCGGGCTGCCGCCGACCGAGCTCGAGCTCGCCGAATACGAGCAAGCCCGCGAACGCGGAGAGCAGGTGATCGCGCCGGCCCCGATGCCGTTCGACCGGCCCACCCAGGAGCGGCGCGCCAAACGCGCCGAACGCGAGTTGGCCGAGCTGGGCCGCGTCAATCCGTTGGCGCTTGAGGAGTTCGCCGCGCTGGAGGAGCGCTACAACTTCCTGTCCACCCAACTCGAGGACGTTAAAGCCGCCCGCAAGGACCTGCTCGACGTCGTGGCCGACGTCGACGCGCGCATCCTGCAGGTCTTCGTTGAGGCGTATGCCGACGTGGAACGGGAATTCACCGGGGTGTTCGCCGCGCTGTTCCCGGGCGGCGAGGGCCGGTTGCGGCTCACCGACCCCAACGACATGCTCACCACCGGCATCGAGGTGGAGGCCCGCCCGCCCGGCAAGAAGATCAAACGGCTGTCCCTGCTCTCCGGTGGGGAGAAGTCGCTGACCGCGGTGGCGATGCTGGTGGCCATCTTCCGGGCCCGCCCGTCGCCGTTCTACATCCTGGACGAGGTGGAGGCGGCGCTCGACGACATGAACCTGCACCGGCTGCTGGGCCTGTTCGAGCAGCTGCGAGCCCAGTCGCAGTTGATCGTCATCACGCACCAGAAGCCGACCATGGAGGTGGCCGACTCGCTCTACGGCGTGACGATGCGCGACGACGGCATCACCGCGGTGATCTCTCAGCGGATGCGCGGCCAGCGGGTCGACCAGCTGGTCACGACTACCTAAGCGAGGAACACGTTGCCGCAAGGTCTTTGGATCGCGATCGCAGTCGCCGCTGTACTGATCGTCATCGCCGTCCTGGTGCTGGGTCTGGCCCGTTACCGCCGACGGCAGATCAGCCTGTCGGGTGGCGAGCAGACTCCCACCCTTGACCGCTCCGGTGGATACACCGCGTCGTCGGGAATCACGTTCAGCCGCACCGAAACCGGCGACCGGATCGACACCACCGGGCTGCCCGCGGTGGGCGACGACGCAACCATTCCGCGCGATGCACCGAAGCGTTCCATCTCCGATGTTCAACTGCCCGAACCGGACACCGCCGAACCGGTGCCAGCCGCCGGACCGACACCTGAACCGGCAGCGCCCGAGATCGAGGCCATCGCGCCGACCGAAGGCCGATTGGAGCGACTGCGCGGCCGGCTCTCCAGGTCGCAGAATGCCTTGGGCCGCAGCCTGTTAGGGCTCATTGGCGGCGGAGATCTCGACGAGGATTCCTGGGAGCAGGTGGAGGACACCCTGCTGATCGCCGACCTGGGCCCGACGGTCGCCACCTCGGTGGTGGCGCAGCTGCGCAGCCGGCTCGCCAGCAAAGACGTGCACACCGAGGCCGATGCTCGCGCGGTGCTGCGGGAGGTGTTGATCGCCGAGCTGCAACCCGACCTGGACCGCTCGGTGCGGGCCCTCCCGCATGATGAGCACCCGTCGGTGCTGCTGGTCGTCGGCGTCAACGGCACCGGCAAGACGACGACCGTCGGCAAACTCGCACGGGTGCTGGTCGCCGACGGCCGACGGGTCGTGTTGGGCGCCGCCGACACTTTTCGCGCGGCCGCCGCCGACCAATTGCAGACCTGGGCGGCGCGAGTGGGCGCCGAAGTCGTGCGCGGACCCGAGAACGCCGACCCGGCCTCGGTCGCGTTCGACGCCGTCGACAAAGGCATCGCCGCCGGCGCGGATGTCGTCGTGATCGACACCGCGGGCCGGTTGCACACCAAGGCTGGGCTGATGGACGAGCTGGGCAAGGTCAAACGCGTGGTGACGCGGCGTGCCGCGGTCGACGAGGTGCTGCTGGTGCTCGACGCCACCATCGGGCAGAACGGGCTGGCGCAGGCGCGGGTGTTCGCCGAGGTGGTCGAGATCACCGGAGCAGTACTGACCAAGCTGGACGGCACCGCCAAAGGCGGCATCGTCTTCCGTGTCCAGCAGGAACTCGGGGTGCCGGTGAAGCTGGTCGGGCTGGGCGAGGGACCGGACGACCTTGCGCCGTTCGAACCCGCCGCGTTCGTCGACGCGCTGCTCGGCTGAGCGAAGGGTCCCGGCATCGTCGAGGGTGTCTGCAGCAAACTTGCCGGCGTTGGAATGCGTGAGCGTCGATAGCCTGCAGGTCCTGCGGCGATTTCACCGAACCAGCGTCGCGAGGCCGGTGCGGTCGCTAACGTAGCGAGCATGGCGCCGAGCGGTGTGCTGATCACCGCGTTGCGCGATCTGCAGTGGCGACGGCGACGCTTCGTTATTGCGATCATCGGTACTGGCCTGGTGTTCGCGATGACCCTAGTCCTCACCGGGCTGGCCAATGGCTTTCGCGTCGAGGCTCGGCACACGGTTGATTCGCTGGGCATCGACACCTACCTCATCAAGGCGGGCGCAGTAGGCCCATTCCTGGGTGCGGCGATGTTTCCCTTGGCAGAGGCACAGGCCGTCGGCAGGGTCCCGGGCGTCCAATCGGCGATCCCGCTGGTCTTCGCCCAAGAGGCACTGCAGGACCGCGGTTCATCGCAGAACGTGAACGTGTTCGGCATGCCCGAAAACGGACCGGGGATGCCGACAATGGCGGCTGGGCGGGCACCGCATAGCACCGGCGAGGTCGCGATATCGCAGACCCTCGGACGCGCTGTCGGCGACGATGTCGAGATCGGGTCGCGTGTCATGCGGATCGTTGGAGTCGTCGACAAATCCACCGCGCTCGCCGGCCAGGCCAACGCATTCCTCACCGTCGAAGGGGCGCAGCAGGTGCTGTTTGCGGGGCAGCCGCTAATTTCCGCTGTCGGCTTGCGCGGTACAGCCGCGGAGATACCCGACGGCTACCGCATCGTGGGTCGCGACGCCGCGATAAACGACCTGCTGCGCCCGTTGCTAAAGGCCTTCCTGGCGATCTCGTACTTGGCGATTCTGCTGTGGGGGGTCGCGGCGCTGATCGTGGGATCGCTGATTTATCTGTCCGCACTGGAGCGGACCCGCGACTTCGCGGTGTTCAAAGCGGTCGGTGTCGCCACTCGCTCGGTGCTCGCCGGTCTGGTACTGCAGGCGGTGGTCGTGGCGGTGGTCGCGGCGGCGCTCGGCGGGGTGCTCTCGCTGGGGCTCGCTCCGACGTTCCCCATCCCCGTGGTGGTGCCCACCTTGGCCTTGGTGTTGCTTCCGGTGATCGCGGTGGTGATCGGTCTGCTGGCCAGCGTCGCGGGAATGCGGCGCGCGGTGACCGTGGACCCGGCACTTGCATTCGGAGGCCCGTGACCGTGGCAGATCTGCGCATCAAAGATCTCGTCGTCGAATACTCCAGCGACCGGTACGCGGTCCGCCCGATCGACGGCCTGGACTTGGAGGTCACCGCAGGATCGCTAATGATCCTGCTGGGCCC
>DASQRI010000617.1:0-2525 GCA_035642975.1 Mycobacterium sp. | reverse complement strand
TGAAGCCGCCGACGAGCTATCTAGGCCCTCGCCCACACTGCCGCTGGCTGTGTCAAGGCAAGTTTCGAGTGCCTGTCAACGGCAGCCCAAAACTGACCCCCTGACGGCAGTTGAAAGTTGACCCCCTAGATGGTTTTGATCTTGGTTGGTGTCTCCGGTCTGTGGTCAGTGATCGTGGTGTCCCTCCTCGCCGGCGATGGGCGGAACGCGGCCCAGGTCGCGGTCCTTGAGCCGGTAGCTGTCGCCTTTCAGGGCGAGAACTTCTGCATGATGTACTAATCTGTCGATCATTGCGGCGGCGACGACATCGTCTCCGAATACCTCTTTCCATCGGCCAAATACCTTGTTTGAGGTCACGATCAGGCTTGCTCTTTCGTAGCGGGAGGAGACAAGCTGGAAGAACAGGTTCGCCGCTTCGGCTTCGAATGGGATGTAGCCCACCTCGTCGACTATGATGAGCGGGTAGCGGCCCAGCCGAATGAGCTCGGTTTGCAGTTTCCCGGCGTGATGGGCGGCAGCGAGGCGGTCGACCCACTGGGCGGCGGTGGCAAAAGCAACTCGATGCCCAGCTTGGCAGGCGCGGATGGCTAATCCAATCGCCAGGTGCGTTTTTCCAGTACCTGGTGGACCTAAAAATACAACGTTGTCTTTGGCGGCGATGAAATCCAATGTTCCCAGATGCGCGATGGTGTCGCGTTTGAGGCCGCGGGCGTGGTCGAAGTCGAACTCCTCGAGACTCTTGCGGGCGGGGAACCGGGCCGCGCGGATGCGGCCTTCCCCGCCGTGGGACTCTCGCGCGGCGACCTCTCGCTGCAGGCAGGCCACTAGGAACTCCTCGTGACTCCAGGACTCGCAACGGGCTCGTTCGGCCAGGCGGGGCACCGACTCGCGCAGGGTCGGGGCCTTAAGCGCCCGGGTCAAGAACGCCACCTCGCTGCTCAGATCCCGCGACCCGGTGCCGGTCTTCGCGGTGGTGGTGGTCTTGGTGGAGGTGACCATCACGCCACCCCACCCGCGGTGGTGTCCTCGAGACCCAGGGCAGTGTCGTAGTCGCCCAGACACCGGATCTCGACCTGCGGCTCGGGAGTGGGGCCCACCAGTTCGATCCGTTCGCGGCGCAGTGCTCGCGCGGCGGCGACATGTTCGGGCGTGGACAGGGTCTGGTGCCTAGCCCAAATCCGCTCGTGGTCAGCCACCAGCTGGCCCTGCAATGTGCCCGCACTCGGGCCAAGTCGGCGACCACCTCAATCCGGCGCCCGATCACCGTGGGATGCACGGAGTAGTCGTTGCCGTCCAGGCGCACGTAGTGATCACGGGCCAAGCGGGTCGAGGTCCGCCAGCCGGTCACCGGCGCTACCGGCGGCAGCGCCAGCATCGCCGCGCGATCCGCATCGATCCGATCGATCGGGGCGCAGCCCAACGCCCGGCGCCGGCGCTGGTTGACTACCGCTAACCAGTCGCTGAGCTCGGCGTTGAAGTCCGCCGGCGAAGCGAACACCCTCCCGGGTAGAAACGAGCGCTCCAGATAGTCATGGCATCGCTGGAGAAGCCCCTTGGCTTCCGGGTCCGCCGGGCGGCAGATCACCACCTTCGCGCCCAAGGTGCCGCGAAAGCCGTGGCACGCCGAGGTGAGCTCGCTGCGCCGGCCCCGCCAGCGCCCGACCGCTGCCTCGCCATCCCAGACCAACACTCGCGGCACCGCACCCAGCCGCCGCAAATGCCCCCACCAACCAATGAACAGATCCTCCGCGGTCCGGGTCGGAATCAGCACCGCGGACAACCACCGCGAATACCCCGTGATCATGGTCAATACTGGCAACTGTGTCGCGGTCCGGACTTGCCCATAGCCCACCGGAAGCTCAATATCAGGAAACCAGAAGTCGTTTTGGGCGATCTCCCCGGCAACATAACTAGTCCGACTTGCCGGGTCCGGCGGCAGATACACCGGACGCAATTGCGCGACCCGGCCCGACAACGTCCGGATCGACCGCTCCCAGCCGATCCGCTCCGCGATCACCGTCGCCGGCATCGTCGGATACGCCGCGAGCAACTCACGGATCCGTTGCTCGACCTCGTCCACAATCGAAACGGACGCCCCCCGCGAATACTTCGGCGGCCCCTCCGCGGCCAACGCCACCTTAACTGTGTTCTTCGAACACCCCACCACCCGAGCGATCACCTTAATCGGCATCTTCTCCGCACGATGCAACCGCCGAATCTCAGCCCAATCCTCCACGCACAACACCCCTTCGTCCTCCCCAGCTCGGTGCGAGCCAGGATCACGGCCCAGGGGGTCAAAATTCACTTGCCGCGCGGGGGTCAGTTTTCACGTGCCGTCGACAGTTGGCGACCCAGCCGGGGCAGTTCGGTGCGTAGGTCAGCTAGCAGCAGGTCGGCGAGGTCGTGGGTGAATCCGTTGCGCACCACGATGCGCAGCACCGCCAGGTCGGTGCGGTTCGGGGAAGGTGTAGGCGCCCGGGGCGTCCGCGGAGGGATCTTGACCACGGTGATGCCTTCGGAGGCGA
>DASQRI010000616.1:0-2669 GCA_035642975.1 Mycobacterium sp. | reverse complement strand
ACGGCGCCCACCGCCAATCCGCAGTCGGCGTCGGCGGTACTGGCCAAAGACACCGCGTTCTACATCTTCACGTCGGGCACCACCGGTCACCCCAAGGCCAGCGTGATGACCCACAAACGGTGGTTGTCCGCGCTGGCCATTTTCGGTGGGCTGGGGTTGCGGCTGAAGGGCTCGGACACGCTCTACAGTTGCCTGCCGCTGTACCACAACAACGCGCTGACCGTAGCGCTCGGATCGGTGATCAACTCCGGGGCGACGCTGGCGCTGGGCAAGTCGTTCTCGGCGTCGAAGTTCTGGGACGAGGTGATCGCCACCCAGGCCACCGCGTTCATCTATATCGGCGAGATCTGCCGGTATCTGCTCAACCAGCCCCCGAAGCCGACCGACCGCGCACACAAGGTGCGGCTGATCGCCGGCAACGGGTTGCGACCGGAGATCTGGGACGAGTTCACGTCGCGGTTCGGCATCGCGCGGGTCTGCGAGTTTTACGCGGCCAGCGAAGGAAATACCGCCTTCATCAACGTCTTCAATGTGCCGAGGTCGGCCGGCTGGGCGGCGTTGCCACTGGCCTACGTGCAATACGACCCCGACACCGGTGCGCCGCTGCGCGGCGACGATGGCCGGGTGCAGCGGGTACCCGCCGGCCAGCCCGGTCTGCTGCTCAGCCCGGTCAACAAGCTGCAACCGTTCGACGGCTACACCGATCCGAGCGCGAGTGAAAAGAAGCTGGTGCGCGACGCTTTCCGCGACGGCGACTGCTGGTTCAACACCGGCGACGTGATGAGCCCGCAGGGCATGGGCCATGCCGCCTTCGTCGACCGGCTCGGCGACACCTTCCGATGGAAAGGCGAGAACGTCGCCACCACCCAGGTGGAGCGGGCGCTGGGCGCCGACAAGTCGATCGAGGAGTGCACGGTCTTCGGCGTGGAAGTCCCGCGTACCGGCGGACGCGCGGGGATGGCCGCGGTCAAACTCCGCGACGGCGCCGAGTTCGACGGGAAGACGCTCGCCGAGACCGTCTACCAGCAGCTGCCGGTGTACGCGCTACCGCTGTTCATTCGGGTGGTCGAGGAGATGGAACACACCACCACGTTCAAGAGCCGCAAGGTGGATTTGCGTGAGCAGGCCTACGCCCCCGACATCGAGGACCCGCTCTATGTGCTCGCCGGGCGCGACGAAGGTTACGTGCCGTTCTACGACGCCTATCCCGACGAGGTGGCGGCCGGCAAGCGACCCCAGGGTTAGCCACCAGGCACTATAGAAGCGTGCAGTTGACACCCCAAGCGTCGGCTGACCCGGCCACGCTCTGCGGGCGCCGGGTCAGCGGCGATCGCCCGCTGATCATGGCGATCGTCAACCGCACCCCGGACTCGTTTTACGACCGTGGCGCCCACTTCAGCGAAGAGGCGGCCAGAGCCGCCGCACACCGCGTCATCGCCGACGGCGCCGACGTCATCGACGTGGGCGGCGTCAAGGCGGGCCCGGGGGACAGCATCGACGCCGACGGAGAGACCGCTCGCGTGGTGCCCTTCATCGAGTGGCTGCGTGGCGCCTACCCGGACCAACTGATCAGCATCGACACCTGGCGTTCGGACGTGGCCAGGCAGGCCTGCCGCGCGGGTGCGGACCTGATCAACGACAGCTGGGGCGGCTACGATCCCGCGCTGCCCGAGGTGGCCGCCGAATTCGGAGCGGGCCTGGTGTGCTCGCACACCGGGGGTGCGCAGCCGCGCACCCGGCCGTTTCGGGTCAGCTATGGCACCAGCACTCGCGGCGTGGTTGACGATGTGATCCGCGAAATCGCCGCGGCGGCCGAACATGCCGTGGCCGTCGGGGTGGCGCGCGATCGCATCCTGATCGACCCGACGCACGATTTCGGCAAGAACACCTTCCACGGGCTGGCGCTGTTGCGCCACGTGGAAGATCTTGTTAACACCGGGTGGCCGGTATTGATGGCCTTGAGCAACAAAGATTTCGTCGGGGAGACTCTTGGCGTGGACCTGACCGAACGGCTGGAGGGCACGTTGGCGGCCACCGCGCTGGCAGCTGCGGCGGGCGCGCGGATGTTCCGGGTCCACGAAGTCGGGCCCACCCGACGGGTGCTGGAGATGGTGGCGTCGATTCACGGGCAGCGGCGCCCGACGCGCACGGTGAGAGGACTTGCATGACGGCATCAGAGCTGGTCGATCTCGCCGCCGAGGGGGCATTGACCGCACTGCCCGGCGACGTCTGGCTGGCCGACCGCTGTTGGACCCGGCCGCATTGGACAGTCGACGAGTTGGTCGCGGCGAAGGCCGGACGAACCGTATCGGTGGTGCTGCCCGCCCTCAACGAAGAAGACACTGTGGAATCGGTGATCGACAGCATGTCATCGCTGGTCGGCGGCCTGGTCGACGAGCTGATCGTGCTCGACTCGGGATCCACCGACGACACCGAGATCCGGGCGATCGCCGCCGGCGCGCGCGTCGTGACGCGCGAACAAGCCCTGCCCGAGATCGCGCCGCGGCCCGGCAAAGGCGAGGTGTTGTGGCGCTCACTGGCGGCCACCAGCGGCGACATCGTGGTTTTCGTCGACTCCGATTTGATCGAGCCGCACCCGATGTTCGTGCCGCGGCTGCTCGGGCCGTTGCTCACCGAGGACGGCATTCATCTGGTCAAGAGCTTCTATC
>DASQRI010000615.1:0-4139 GCA_035642975.1 Mycobacterium sp. | reverse complement strand
TATTTTGCGGACGTTCCTGGTACTGCGCGAGTGCTTCTTCGGCGTGCGCCGGTTCGCGGACTTCCAACGCAACCTCGGGGTGGCCCGCAACATCTTGTCCGATCGCCTTGGCAAACTGGTCGACCACGAAATCTTGCAACGGCACCTCTACCAGCAGCGTCCGCCCCGCGAGGAGTACCGGCTAACCGCGAAGGGCCGCGACCTTTACGCTGTCACGGTCGCCCTGATGCGTTGGGCCGACAGGTGGGTCGTTGAGGAGCCGCCCCTGGTGCTCGCTCACCACAGCGACGGCGGCTCGGTCGAACAGATCCTGCAATGCACCCGTTGCGCCCAGCGCCTCGAAGCGGGCGACATCACCTACCACCGGGTTCACCGCGACGAGCTTGTCACCGATGGTCCCGTCCCGCACGCGGGGCTCTCATAACACCACGCCATTTCAGGCGACCTAGGTAAGGAGATGATAGCCATGACCAACCCACGCGCGATCGACACGCCGGCGAGCGAGACGGAGCGCGCAACCATCGATGAGACGGTGATGGGTTACCGTACGGGCTCGGAAGCCAACGACCTGGAGGCGATGCTGGCCACCCTCGCTCCGGGCGCCGAGCTGGTCTCGCCGATCTCTGGGCGCATGGTGATTCGCGGACACGCCGACCTAGGACTGCTCCTGAGCGCGGTCTATCGCAGCATGAGCGGGCTGCGCTGGACCTCAGAGATTGGTGAGGGGCTGGTGCGGGTGCTCATCGGTGAGGCCCGCGTTGGACCGCTGCGGATCACCGACGCGATGGTTCTTGACATAGCACCCGACGGCAAGATCCAGCGCATCAGGCCGCATCTACGGCCGTGGCTAGCCATCACGCTGTTCGCGCTGGTCGTCGGCCCGAAGGTCGCGCGGCATCCAGGAGTCCTCTGGCGCGCACTGCGAAGCAGGTAAGGCACGTCTGATTCTGCACGGCTGCGGATCTGCTGAGAACGCAAGGGAGCCCACCGGGCGTGGGCGGTTGACATCGAGGTCAGCGACATCTCAGCGACCCGTTTGTACGCTGGCGCTCCCATGTTCAGGAGGGGTCGCTTTGGTTACCGGGCACACGCGTTGTGGTCTCAATATGGCTGACGCAACAAGCGTTTGGGGGCGTCAGCGGAATGATACCGACGACGGTCACAGGCTGTTGATGAGCGGATTCGGTCAGGCTCGATCGCTACGACCCAGCGAAATGGCGCAGGCATCGGTGATGGGCGCCTTGTGCGCGGCGATCGCGATCATCGCGGTCATCCTCCCGCACGCAGGGTGGCTGGGATTGCTGGGCACCGTGCCGATGGGGTTGCTGGCCTATCGCTACCGGATCCGCGTTGTGATCACCGCGACGGTCGCCGCTGGTGCGATCGGCTTTCTGGTGGTAGGCCTGAGCGGCTTCGGAACGGTCGTGCTCAGTGCGTATGTCGGCGGGCTGGCTGGCTTCGCGAAACGCCGCCGCCGCGGCACACCGACCGTGATCGCGGTGTCCTGCTGCGCCGGTGCCGTGGTCGGCGCCGCGGTGGTTATCGCGTTGACCGCCCTGGCGCGGCTTCGGCAGCTGGTGTTCCACACGATCACCGCCACCGTGGACGGATCCGCGACGCTCATAGCGCGGGTGCCGCACCTGCAGGCGGCCGCAGGCGAGCTCAAGCGGTTGTTCGCCGACGCGCTCGATTACTGGCAGTTGGTCGTCCTCGGATACGCCGTCGTCGCGATCATGGGCGCCTCGGTGATCGGTTGGTGGGTACTGGCGCGGGTGCTGCAGCGGCTGGGTGGCGTTCCCGATGTGCACAAGCTGGACGCGCCGGCCAGCACCGGGTCGATCCAGCCGGTCCCGGTGCGGCTGGAAGAGGTGCGCCTCCGTTATCCGCTTGCCGATCACGACGCGTTGCGTGCGGTGACCCTGGAAGTGGTGGCAGGCGAGCACGTGGCGATCACCGGTGCCAACGGCTCGGGGAAAACCACGCTGATGCTGATCCTCGCCGGCCGCGAACCGACGTCGGGCACTGTCGAACGCCCCGGCGCGGTGGGTCTGGGCCAGCTCGGTGGCACCGCGGTTGTGATGCAGCACCCGGAAACCCAGGTGCTGGGCACCCTGGTCGCCGACGACGTGGTCTGGGGGCTGCCGCCCGGGAAGGCCACCGACGTCGGCCGGTTGCTCAGCGAAGTCGGGCTGAGCGGCCTGGCCGAACGCGACACCGGCGGCCTGTCCGGTGGTGAACTGCAGCGCCTGGCGGTGGCCGCAGCGCTGGCGCGGGAGCCGGCGCTGCTCATTGCCGACGAGGTCACTAGCATGGTCGACCCACAGGGCCGGGAAGCACTGATCGACGTGCTGTCCGGGCTGACCGACCATCACCGAACGGCCCTGGTGCACATCACCCATTACACCGAAGAGGCCGAAGCCGCCGACCGTACTATCAACCTCAGCGAATCGCTGGATAACACCGCTATGGTCGGGACCGCGGCCGCGCCCGCGCCCACCGTCCCAACAGGCCACCAATCCCACGCACCAGTGCTCGAACTCACAGGTGTCGGCCACGAATACGGCAGTGGCACCCCGTGGGCGAAGACCGCGCTTCGCGATGTCAGCTTCGTGGTGCACGAGGGCGACGGGCTGCTGATCCACGGCGGCAACGGCTCCGGTAAGTCGACGCTGGCGTGGATCATGGCCGGATTGACGCAACCGACCGCCGGCACCTGTCTGCTTGACGAGCGCCTCATCTCTGAGCAGGTCGGCGCGGTCGCGCTTCAGTTCCAGGCGGCTCGGCTGCAGTTGATGCGCAGCCGTGTCGACCTGGAAGTGGCCTCGGCGGGCGGCTTTTCGCCTCACGATCACGCGCGGGTGACCGCCGCCCTGGCCGTCGTCGGCCTGGATGCCGCGCTGGCTAAACGGCGCATCGACCAGCTCAGCGGCGGCCAGATGCGCCGCGTGGTCCTGGCTGGGCTGCTGGCGCGGTCGCCGCGGGTATTGATCCTCGACGAGCCACTGGCGGGACTGGACGCCGCCAGCCAGCGCGGTCTTGTGCGGCTACTCGCGGATCGGCGCCGTGACACTGGTCTGACCGTGGTGGTCATCTCGCATGACTTCGCCGGACTGGAGGAGCTGTGCCCGCGCACGCTGCACCTGCGCGACGGTCTGCTGGAACCGGCTCTGGAGCCGGCCCCGGACAACGACGTGACCGCGACCCCGCCGGTGAAGCGCCCGACCCGACGCCTACCTCGCCCCGTTGTGCTGCTGCGCCCGGTGCCAGGTCGCTCCGCCATCCACCGGCTGTGGGCGGGCACCAAACTAATTGTCGTTTTTGGCATTTCACTGTTGTTGACGCTCTACCCGGCATGGGCGGTGATCGGCCTGCTGGCCGCGCTGGCGCTGGCCGGAGCGTGGCTCGCACACATTCCCCGCGGCGCGCTGCCGTCGGTGCCGCGCTGGTTGTGGATTCTGTTGGCGGTCGTCGGTGTCATTGCGGCATTGGCCGGCGGCAGTCCCGAGATCCACGTCGGCACGATCTCGCTCGGTCTCGGCGGCCTGTTGGACTTTCTGCGCCTCACCGCGCTGTCGGTTGTGTTGCTCAGCATGGGCGCGCTCGTGTCGTGGACCACCAATGTCGCCGAAATCCCGCCTGCGGTGGCTACTTTGGGTGGGCCGCTGCGACGATTGCGGATCCCGGTCGACGACTGGTCGGTCGCTTTGGGTCTTGCGTTGCGCACGTTCCCGATGCTTATCGACGAATTCCGGGTGCTCCACGCCGCTCGCCGGTTACGGCCCAAAGAGACTCCGCGGACCCGTAGGGCCCGTCTCAGGCGATTGGCGGGGGACGCGATCGACCTGATCGTCGCGGTCGTCACCGTGACGCTGCGGCGCGCCGACGAGATGGGCGATGCGATCACCGCCCGCGGCGGAACCGGTCAAATCTCGGCGGCCCCGTCGCGGCCGAAACTGGCTGACTGGACGGCACTCTCGATCGTGTCGGTGGTGTGCGCGGCTGCCTTGGGCGCAGAGCTGGCATTGGGCGGCTAGCGGCACCCGGGTGCTATCAGCCAGACATCGCGGTCGCTGTGAGCAGCTGGGCAAGCAGCCAGATCGTCGGGAATCCACCCCAGCCACGGCAGCGCCGATAGCTGC